>CAIRAS010000337.1 GCA_903876615.1 uncultured Holophagaceae bacterium | reverse complement strand
CCTGGCCGTGCAGAAGAAGATGGGCGCCGGGGCCATGGAGTACAGCCACAGCGAGAAGATGAAGCCCGTGGATGCGGGTTCCGCGGCCCGCCAGTACGCCTCCAAGGGCTTCGACATCATCATCTGCCACGGCGCCCAGTACAAGAACCTGGTGGACGAGATGGCCGGGGTCTTCCCCAACACCACCTTCGCCTACGGCACCAGCGCCAACATCGGCGCCAAGAACGTCTTCACCTACACCCCCTTCAGCGAAGAGACCGGCTACCTGAACGGCATCATCGCCGGCATGGTCACCAAGAGCGGCAAGATCGGGAACGTGGGCCCTGTGGACGGCGGCGATGCCGCCCGCTACATCCGCGGCTTCCAGCTGGGCGTCCAGGCTGCCAATCCCAAGGCCGCCATCCGCCTCGCCTTCACCGGCAGCTTCGGCGACTTCGTCAAGGCCGGCGAGCTGGCCCAGACCCAGCTGAAGGATGGCGCTGACGTCCTCACCGGCGCCGCCCAGCAGGCCATCGGCGCCCTCCGTGCCGTCGCCGCCGCCCCGGCCGGCATCTGGTGGGTGGGTCAGGACACCGCCCAGCTCAGCATCCCCGAGGGCTCTCGCGTCCTCGCCGCCTCCGGCTACAACTATGCCTCCGTGGTGGAGAACCTCATTGCCAAGCGCGCTGCCGGCACCAAGGGCGGCGAGAGCCTCCCCATGCAGTTCTCCAACGGCGGGTTCCACTTCGAGTACAACACCAAGGCCGATGCCAAGGTGCTGACCCCGGCCATCAAGAAGGCCGTGGACAAGGCTCGGGAAGACCTGAAGTCCGGCAAGCTCAAGCTTGACTGGAAGGCCGTCAAGCTGTAGTCACCCCGCAGATTTCGCGCCAGACCCGGCTTACCGGGACTGGCGCGAAATCTGTTCTCGACCAGGACTATCCATGACCCTCTCACTGGAACCCATCTCCGAACTCAAGCTGGAAGGCATCACCAAGCGCTTTCCAGGCGTGCTGGCCTGCGATGGCATCTCCCTGCAGGTGCGCCGCGGCGAGGTGCTGGCCCTGGTGGGCGAGAACGGAGCGGGCAAGACCACCCTCATGAACATCATCATGGGGCTCTATCGGCCGGACTCCGGCACCATCCACGTGAACGGCGAGGAGGTCCACTTCCACTCGCCCGGGGACGCCTACGCCCGGGGCATCGGCATGGTGCACCAGCACTTCATGCTCGTGCCCAACATGACCGTGGCCGAAAACCTGGCCCTGGGGCTGAAGGAGCTCCACCACTTCATGAACCTCGACATCAAGGGCGCGGCCAAGCGCATCCGGGAGGTCTCCGAGCGCTACGAGCTGCCCGTGAACCCCGACGCCTACATCTGGCAGCTCTCGGTGGGTGAGCAGCAGCGGGTGGAGCTGGTGAAGACCCTCTGCCTCGGTGCGCGGCTGCTGATCCTCGACGAGCCCACCTCGGCGCTGACGCCCCAGGAAACCGACGACCTCATTGTGCGCCTGCAGCGCATGGCCTCGGAGCTGGCCATCATCTTCATCAGCCACAAGCTCAACGAGGTGAAGGCCCTCTCCAATCGGGTGTCAATCCTGCGCCATGGCGCCGTGGTCTTCAACGGCCAGACGGCCAACCACGAGTCTTCGGAGCTGGCGGCCCTCATGACGGGCCACGATGTGGTCCTGCCCCGCAATGAAGGCAGCGGCCCTCAGGGTGAGCCCCTCCTCTCGGTGCAGAACCTCTGCGTCCGGGGTGACCGGGGCAACCTGGTGCTGGATGGCCTCAACCTGGAGCTTCGCGCGGGCGAGGTCCTGGGCATGGCCGGCGTCTCTGGCAACGGCCAGCGGGAGTTCGCGGACGCCCTGGCGGGCCTGCGGCCGGTGGAGTCCGGGCAGCTGCTCTTCGGCGGCCAGGACCTGGCGAACCGCACCCCCCGGGAGATCATCCAGGCTGGCATGGGCTACGTGCCCGAGGACCGGCAGACCGAGGGCATCGTCCCTTCCTTCTCGGTGAAGGACAACCTCATCCTCAAGGACTTCGCTGAGCCCCGCTTCAGCAAGATGGCCTTCCTGCGGCGCAAGGCCATCGACAGCAACGCCGAGATGCTCAAGGAGCGCTTCGACATCCGCTGCCCCTCCACCAGCACCGCCACCGGCTCGCTGTCCGGGGGCAACATCCAGAAGGTCATCCTGGCCCGGGAGATCAGCCGGGAGCCCAAGGCCCTGGTGGCGGTCTACCCCACCCGGGGCATCGACATGGGCGCCCAGGAGTTCATCCACGAGCAGCTGCTGGCGCGGAGGCGGGAGGGCATCGGAATCCTGCTGATCTCCGAGGAGCTAGAGGAGGTCATGAACCTCTCGGACCGCATCGCGGTCATCTACAAGGGGAAGATCCTCAAGGTCCTGCCGGCGGTGGAAGCCACCCGGGAGCGCCTGGGCATCCTCATGGCCGGCCTCGCAGACCCGGATTCCCCCGGCGCTGCACCGGTGGCAACGCAGGCTGGAGTGGCCCATGAATAGGAACAAGATCCTCTACTCCGGCGCCATCATCCTCGCCGTGACGCTCATCGCCGCCCTGCTGGTGGCGCTGGTGCTGTTCGCCATCGGTGCCAGCCCCCTGGCCACCAACAAGACCATCCTCACGGGGCCGCTGTCGGACCTGTTCGGTGTGACCGAAGTCCTGGTGCGCTCCGTGCCCCTGATGTTGGTGGCGCTGGGCATTGCCATCTCCTTCCGCAGCGGCATCCTGAACATCGGCGCCGAGGGCCAGATCCAGATGGGAGTCATCGCCTCCACGGCCATGGCCCTGGCCATGCCCCACGCCCCCAAGGCCATCCTGCTGCCCGCAGCCCTCATGGCCGGCGCCCTTGCCGGCGCCGTCTGGGGCGGCATCGCCGGGTGGCTGAAGGCCAAGCTGCAGGTGAACGAGATCCTCAGTACCGTGATGCTCAACTACATCGCTGCCCAGGTGTATACCTTCCTCCTGCGGGGCCCCATGCTCGATCCCAATGAGCTGGAGACGGGCTCGGGCACGCCCCAGTCCATGCGGCTCCCGGAGATGGCCTTCCTGGATACGCTGGTCCCCGGGACGCGCATCCACATGGGCCTCATCCTGGCTTTGGTGGCGGCGCTGCTGGTGTGGATGCTGCTGTGGAAGACCACCCTGGGCTACCGCATGCGCACCGCCGGGGCCGGGGCCAAGGCCGCCCGCTATGCCGGCATTCCCGTGGAGCGCTACCTCATCGTCGCCATGCTCATGGCCGGCGGCTTTGCGGGCCTGGCCGGGGCAGTGGAGGTCTCGGGCGTCCACCACCGGGCCATCGAAGGCATCTCCTCGGGCTACGGCTTCGCGGGCATCGTGGTGGCGCTCTTCGGTGCGCTCCATCCCGGTGGCATCGTGCCCTCCGCGGTCTTCTTCGGCATCCTCCTCATCGGCGCCGACATGACCCAGCGCTCCGCCTCGGTGCCCGCGAACATGGTGCTGGTGCTGCAGGGCGTCATCATCCTCTCCATCGTCAGTGCCCAGAGCTTCCTCCGGAATCCCTACGCCCAGGAGCGCTTCTTCCGGTGGTTCGGGAGATTCTCGCCCTCGGCGCCCAAGGCAGGGAAAGGAGTCCAGTCATGAGCGCCGAACTGATGATCTATAACGTGCTCTGCCTGGCGGTGCCCTTCTCGGTGGCCCTGCTGCTGGCGGCCCTGGGGGAGAACTTCAACCAGCGGGCTGGCGTCTTCAACCTGGGCTGTGACGGCATCATGTGCATGGGCGCCTTCCTGGGCTTCATGGTGCCCTTCACGCTGAAGGCCAGCCCTTGGGCCGCCTACGGGAACTTCCTTGGCCTGGGGGCCGCGATGGCAGTGGGTGCGGCCATGGGCGTGGTCTTCGCCTTGGTAACAGTCACCTTCCGGGCCTCCCAGGGCATCGCGGGCATCGGCCTGCAGATGCTGGGCTGGGGCCTGGCGGGCACCCTCTTCCGCCACTTCGTGGGAGGCGTCACCGGCGTGGAGGGCATGGCGGCCATCGCCATCCCCGGCCTCTCCAAGATCCCCTTCCTGGGTGGCGTGCTCTTCAACCACAACGCCCTCACCTACGTCGCTCTGCTGCTGGTGCCCGCCTGCTGGTTCCTGCTTTACAAGACGCCCTGGGGTCTCAAGGTGCGGGCCGTGGGTACCCACCCCCGCGCCGCCGACACCATGGGCATCCGTGTAGATCTCATCCGCTACCAGGCCCTCATGTTGGGTGGTGCCATGGCGGGTCTCGCCGGAGCCTACCTGTCGCTGTGCCAGGCCAAGATGTTCTCGGATGACCTGGTGGCGGGCCGGGGCTTCATCGCCGTGGCCCTCGTCTACTTCGGCCGCTGGAGCCCCCTGGGCATCCTGGGCGGCGCCCTGCTCTTCAGCATCGCCCAGTCCTTCCAGCTCTCCATGCAGGTGTGGGGCATCAAGTTCCCCTACGAGTTCGCCGTCATGCTGCCCTATGTGCTGGTCATCGTCGTCCTGGCCCTGGCCCGCAAGGCTCGGCAGCTGGGCCCCACGGACCTGGGCAAGCCCTACAACCGCGAGATGCGCTTCTAGCCGTTCATCCCTGATTCATCGCCTCCGAGGCAACCATGAGCTTCCCCATCGACAGCCTGCTGGATGCCCTCCGCAAGGCTCATCCCACCTCTCACGTACGCCTGCTGGCGGAACCCGCCATGTTCCTCCGGAGCAACCTGGGCCGCAGCTACACGGCGGAAGGCATGCAGATCGTCAGCAAGGCCGCAGCTCTGGACTACGCCAAGGCCTACATGAATGGCCTGACCGAGCGGGCCCAGGCCACGGAAGGCTTCGAGCTGGATCCAGAGCATCCCTGGATCCTCGGCGTGTTTCCGGGCAATGCCACCACGTCCCCGCTGATCTTCATCTTCGGGAACATCGTGCGCTACGGCCAGGAGCGCTGGGTCGAGGTCGGCTTCCCCACCTACGAACGGCTGGTCTTCTAGCGCTTCCAGAAGGACTGGTGCAGCTCCGCGATCTCCGCCTCCACCTCCGCCACGGGACCGATCACGGGGATATCCTTCTGGCCGTGGGCGAAGAGGTAGCGGCAGGGCACGTCCAGGGTGGCGTTCTCGGGATGGCTGCCCGTGAAGGCCCGTAAGCGGCTCTCGTCCATGCCATAGACCAGGCGCCCGATGTTGGCCCAGTAGAGGGTGCCGGCGCACATGGCGCAGGGCTCCACCGTGGTGTAGAGGGTGCAAGTCGCCAGGTAGGGTGCCGGGAAGTTCATATCGGCGGTGCGGGCCAGGACGGCCTCCGCATGGTTGACGGTGCTCACGTTCCCCTGTTCCAGCAGCACCGTCTCGTGGTCGGGACCCACGAGGATGGCACCGAAGGGGTGGTGACCGAAGCTCGCGGCACGCCTGGCCACGGCGTTGGCGCGGCGCAGATGCTGGAGGATCTGGTCAAGGCTGGGAGCGGGCATGGGATCACCTCGAGAGGGCCTGGCGGTTGCCGGGAAGGCTCAGCTCTTCCGCATCCGTCCCAGGCTGTAGGCTCCGGGCTGCATGGGCAGCCAGTGGTTCACGAACAGCGGCTGGGCGACCTTGTCCGCCGCCTGGAGGCGCTTGATGGTGCCCGCGTGGTCCTGGGCCGCCAGCACGATGGCGAAGGCGTGGGCCAGGGCGGCGAAGGTGGTGATGCTGCAGCTGAAGAGCAGGTCTTCGCTGGGCACCGGAATCAGGATGTCCGCGAAGGGCTTCAGGGGCGAGTCAGCGCGATCCGAGAAGGCGAGCACCGGGATGCCGCTCTCATGGGCGAACATGGCCGCGTCCACGGCCTCCCGGCTGTAGGGGGCGAAGCTGAGGACCACCAGCAGGTCCTCGGTGCCGAGGTTGGCCACCTGGTTGGAGAAGTCCGAGGGGATGGCCGCGATGCAGGGCAGCCCCGCCTGGGTCAGGTAGAGGCCCATGATCAGGCTCATGACGTGGGAGACGCCGCGGCCCAGGATCACGCGATGGTGTGCCCCGGTGAGCATCTTCGTGGCGGCCTCCAGGGTGGGTTGGTCCACCATCTGGATCAGGCGGTTCAGATGTTCGCCATCCCGTCGGGCGACCTCGGCGAGGGTCCCGTAGACGTCCGTGGGAGACTCCATCATTTCCAGCTCGGCATCCCCAGAGCGGGTGTGGCAGGCCTCCCGGAGGGCGTCGCGAAACTCACTGAAGCCCTTGTAACCGAGCCGCTTGGCGAAGCGCACCACGGTGCCCACGCTGACCCCGGCCCGCTCCGCCATGGACTCGATGCCCCAAAGGGCGCCCAGCAGCGGGTCGGACATCAGGGCGTCGGCAATGCGCCGCATGGCCTCAGGAAGATCCCGGTAGGCCTCGGCAAGGCGGGTCTGGATGGGTTGGGGGGGGGCGCTCTTGGGCATTTGTCTGAAAATTATAGCATTCGGAAGAAATCTATTTATGGTTACCCGGATTTTTTTGCATGGCTGGAGACGCGCGCTCCAGGTCCGCGATTCGCTCAGAGCTCCTTGAGGAGTTCCTGCTTGCGCTTGGCGTAGTCATCCTCGGTGATGAGGTTCTGCTCTCGGAGCTGCTTGAGCCGGAGCAGGCGCTGCTCCAGGGTGGGAGAGGGAGCCGGGGCCGCGGGTGCCGGGACGGGCCGCGGGGGCGCCGGGGTCACTGCGGGCGCGGGCGGGGCCGCGGGCACGGGGGCCGGCAGAGCCTGGGGGAGCGGAGCGGGCAGGGGCAGGGCGAGCCAGTCCGGGCGGCGGACCTCGGCTCCCTCGGCCTTCAGCGCCACGGGGCTGGCCTTGGCGCGGGAGCCGAACTCGAACTTGGGCATCTGGAAGTCCATGGTGTAAGCAAAGGCGGCATCCCGGCGGGCGTCATGGACCAGGAGGTTCAGCCGGCCGCCCACAACGAAGACACGGGCGGTCACGGTCAGGGCATAGGAGGAGATGGCTCCGAGGCGCTTGACGGTGCTGACCAGTTCCAGATCCTCCCCCGGCAGGGTCACGGCAAGGGCTTCCGACATCGACCGGCTCAGGCCTGCAGCCTCGCTCTCGTCGAAGAGGTGCTCTTCACCCTGGGGGCTTGCCACCAGCACCGAGCCCAGCGCCTGCTCCAGGACCTTGGGGGTCACCTGGAAAGGGTGGCTGTTGGCGGGGGCCCCGGGCTCAGCGGGGGCGCGCCGGATCCAGCTGAACACCGAGATATCCCACTGTCGGCGAGTCTTGGGCGGCGCGGCGTGAAGGGGAACCTGGCCAGCCAGCACGGCGAGGACCAGGGCGATGCGAAGGGCAGGCATGGGTGCTCCAGCTTGGGGATGGGACCAACCCGACCATCATCGCCCTTTACCGCGAGGGTCCGCCACCGGTGTTTCTCGGGTCCCGCGCGTTGGTCCGAGTCCAACGGGGCGCTGGTGGGGGCGCCGACCCATGTGACGTTGGCCTCGAACGCATCCGGCTGCGCCGTCTGCCGGCCTTGTTCGGCGCGACATTCAGTCGCGCCTCGGCAAGTCCACTCGTTGGTCCGAGTCCAACGGGGCGCTGGTGCGGGCGCCGACCCATGTGACGTTGGCCTCGAACGCATCCGGCTGCGCCGTCTGCCGGCCTTGTTCGGCGCGACATTCAGTCGCGCCTCGG
>CAIRAS010000336.1 GCA_903876615.1 uncultured Holophagaceae bacterium | reverse complement strand
GCGTCCCGCCAGGGGATGAAGGGATCATCCTTGGCCATGATCACCACCGTCGGTACGGTGATCTTCGCGAGGTGGTGGCGGGCCGAGCAGCGGGCGTAGTAGTCCTCCGCGTCCCGGAAGCCCGAGGCCTGGGTGGTGTAGGTGTCGTCGAATTCCCGCAGGCTCATGAAGGTCCGGGTGGCGTAGGCCTCGGTGATCAGGCTGTCCGCCTGCCGTTCGCGGATCGCCTGCCGGCAGCGGCGGATGAAGCGCAGCTCGTAGAGCCGGCTGAGGCCGCTGTGGATGGCATCGGAGCAGGCGCCCAGGTCCACCGGGGGATTCACGGCGATGGCGGCGTCGGGCTGGGCGGCGGGTTCCGGCAGGCCTCTGCCCAGGTTCAGCAGCAGGGCGTTGGCCGAGAGGGAGTAGCCCACGGCCAGCTGCCGGAGGCCGGGATGCCGCTGCCGGGCGGCGGCGAAGGCCGCTCCCAGGTCGTCCCCGGCGCCGCTGTGATAGGGCCGCCGGGCCAGGCCCCGCCCCTCGCCACAGCCCCGGTGGTTCACGGTCCAGACGTGGTGGCCCAGCGATCGGGCCAGGGTGACCGTGCGCCGCACATAATGCGCCTGGTCGCTGCCTCCCAGACCGTGGAAGACCAGCACCAGCACATCGGTCTCCCCGGGGTAGTGCCGCCCCGCCAGCTGATCCCCGTCCGGCAGAGGGAGGCGGAAGGGCTCCGAGGGGTGGTCCGGGAAGGCGCCCGGCAGGTAGTTGCCCAGGATCGTCTGCAGGTGCCCGCCGGAGGCCCACCACGGGGGACGGCAGGGCAGGGGCGGCGGGGGCAGGTGCATCCGCCCAGTCTGACCGAAACCAGGCTCAGTCGTTCCGCTTGAACACCAGCTTGTAGGTGAAGGGATTGTCCAACTTGGGGTGGCTGTAGGTGGCCTGCAAGGCGAGGGAGTCGCCATCCTTCCGCATGGAATAGACGTACCTGAGGACGGCGCCATCCCCGGTGAGGGTCTGGGTCAGGGTGGCCCCGCTTCGGGTGAGGCTGGCCTTGAAGACTTCCCCATCGCTGCGCTTCCACTCGCCCTCGGTCCCGTCACCGGGGGTGTCGATGGGTCGCTCCTTGCCCATGGTCACCGTGAAGCTGTCCCCGACAAGGATGTCGAGCTTGCTGAAGGCGCGACAGGCGGACTGGAGCTTCTTCTTCCAGTAGAGCTTCATGGCGAAGTTCAGGTCTTTCACATGGGCGTCGATCTGCTCGTCGAGGTTGTCGCTCTGGGAGGCCCGCAGGTTCCACTCGCCGTCCCACTCGACCTTGGCTTCCTTCGCTGTCGCCACAGCCTTGGAGGATGCCGGAGTTTTCTGAGCAGCAGCGAAGCCGGTCAGCAGGCAGGGCAGCACGAGCAGCAGGGCGCGCATGGGAGCTCCGGGAATGAATGGAGCCTACCCCCGGGACGGCCGCCAGGGAAGCCTTGCATGTGATCCCTGCAACAAAGCCTTCAATTGATGACCTTCCAGGCAGGAGAGCCTCTCCTGCGGTGTAAGCTGTGGCCTTCAGCCCATTGACAGGGCACTCAATCCAAGGAGTGTGGCGTATGAAGAAAAGACAGGAAGCCCTCGATTACCATTCGCAGGGACGAAAAGGGAAGATCGAAGTCGTGGCCACCAAGCCCTGTTCCACGGCCCGGGACCTGTCCCTCGCCTACTCCCCCGGCGTTGCCGAACCCTGTCTCGCCATTGAGAAGGATCCTGAGCTTGCCTACCAATACACGGCCAAGGGCAACCTGGTGGCCGTGATCTCCAACGGCACCGCCGTGTTGGGCCTCGGCAACATCGGCGCCCTGGCCGGCAAGCCCGTCATGGAAGGCAAGGGCGTGCTCTTCAAGCGCTTCGCCGACATCGACGTGTTCGACATCGAAGTGGACGAGCTGGACATCGACAAGTTCTGCCAGGTGGTCAAGGCTCTGGAGCCCACCTTCGGCGGCGTGAACCTCGAGGACATCAAGGCCCCCGAGTGCTTCGAGATCGAGACCCGCCTGAAGAAGGAAATGAACATCCCCGTCTTCCACGACGATCAGCACGGCACCGCCATCATCAGCACCGCGGCCCTCATGAATGCCTGTGAGATCGTCGGCAAGAAGATGCCGGACATGAAGGTTGTGTTCTCCGGTGCCGGCGCCTCCGCCATCGCCTGCGCGAACATGATGATCAACGCTGGTGTGAAGCTCGAGAACCTCTGGCTCTGCGACACCAAGGGCCTGGTCTACACCGGCCGCAAGGAAGGCAACAACAAGTACAAGGACCGCTTCGCCAAGCCCAGCGAGTGGCGCACCCTGGCTGACACCATCAAGGATGCGGACGTCTTCGTGGGCTGCTCCAGCAAGGGCGCCCTGAGCCCCGAGATGCTGCTCAGCATGGCCAAGG
>CAIRAS010000335.1 GCA_903876615.1 uncultured Holophagaceae bacterium | reverse complement strand
GTCCCGGAGCAAGACAAGGCCGACTACACCACCGATGGTGTCTCGCAGTTCCAGAACCTCACGGTGTTTGTTTCAAGCTCTGAGATGCTCTTCGCTATGAAGGCCCTCGCTACCCGAGTTGAGCCTCAGGTGGACGAGGCGCAATCCCGCGATCTGGAGGACTTGAAAACTTTGGTTCATCGCGCTTTACCGGGGAAGGCGGCCTTGATCTTGAGGAAGAAGTAGTCGTCATCGCGGAAGCCGTAGGCCATGCGTTTGAGAACTTTGACCTTGTTGTTCATGCCCTCCAGGACTGAAGTGTTGAGCTTCCAGCGGCACTGGGCTAGGACGCCGTCGATTCGCTTGGCGAGGTTTCGGGCGAAGGCCTTGAGGGGACCGATGCCACTCTCCATGGCACGGGCCAGCCAATCATTCCAGGCTCGGCGTGCCCAGCCTTCGCGGTTGTAGCCCCAGAGCTGTTTCAGGTCGTCCTTCAGCAGGTAGACAGTCATCAGCGCCTGGTTGGCTTCCAGCAGCTCCTTCAGACGGACTCTCTGGGTGGGCTCCGTCAGGTTCTCCCTGTTGGCTAGGAGGAGCCACTTGGAACCTTTCACCACCTTGCGGGCGGCCTTGTCCTTCCTCACCCGGTTGGCCTCGTCTACCCGCACCCGGTCAATGACCTCCCGACCGAACTTCATCACCACATGGAAGAGGTCATAGACGATCTCAGCCGCTGGGCATTGCGCCCGGACCTCGACTTCGAAGGGGGCGTGCATGTCCATGGCCACAGCGTGGATACGCTGCCTGGCTTCCAATCCGATGGACTCAAAGAAGGGTCGGACGGCTTCCTTGCCTCGGCCTCGTCCGACCCAGAGGACCTTGCGGGTGTCCGCGTCCGTGATGATCGTGGCGTAGCGATGGCCCTTATGGATGGCGAACTCGTCCATGATCAGCTTGTCCACGCCCGTCATGTCCAGCGGCGGCAGCGTCCGCTCCAGCCAGGCCTTGTCGATGGCCTTTACCGTGTGCCAGTCCAGGTCGTACCGCTCGGCCACATGCTTGATGGGTAACACCCGACAGAGCCTGGCCACATCCTCCGCCATCCGCCGGGTCACCCGCGATCTGGGTTCCAGCCAATCCAGGGCCTCCAGCCGGGGGCCGCAGGCTGGACAGGCCACCCTGAACCTCCAGAGGAACAACCGCACCGGGACCCCCAGGATGGGCAGATCCCTGACCTCCCGTTCCTCCGCATCGTGGTAACGGGGCCGGAGCTTCCCGCAGCCTGAACAGCGATACCGGGAGGCCTTCCGGTCCAGGGCGATCCACACCTCCCGCGGTCCATCCTCAGAGGCCTCACGGACTTCCACATTTCCAGGCTCGTAGGATCCCCATCCACCGAGCAGACGGATACACTTCTCCCAAGACACCGGCACCTCCCCATGCGTTCTCAGCAAACACAAGGGTCTCAGAGGACTGCCGGTGTCCCTTTACCTCACGCTATAACGCGATGAACCTATTTTTTTAACTGTCGAGGGGTGTCACTGGATTTCGGCAAGGTTGAGCAAGTTATTCTTCGCGCAGATCCTAGAGCGTGTCGTCACGAGATATGTTGTAATGGTAGCCACGGAGGCCACCATTGACCAAGCCGACGACCGAAGCCTTTCGACGCCATGATCTTTGTGATGCTCACTGGTCTCTGATCGAACCACATCTGCCTGGACAAGCTGGCCAGTGGGGTGGCGTTGCCCAGAACAATCGGCGCTTCGTTGATGGCGTCCTGTGGATTCTGAGAACCGGGTCACCCTGGCGCGATCTTCCAACTGCCTATGGCAATTGGAAGAACACCCATAGGCGGTTTTGTCGCTGGCGCGACAAGGGCGTGTGGGAGGCACTACTGGAACGTCTCATCGTCGATCCGGATTTCGAGTGGCTGATGATCGATGCCAGTCACTGCAAGGCACATCCCCACGCGGCGGGTGCACGCGGAGGAAATCAGGGCCTGGGCCGTACAAAAGGGGGCTCAACACCAAGATACATTTGGCCGTGGATGCGCATGGTATGCCGGTCAGAGTGGTTGCTACAGCAGGTTCCATCGCGGATTGCTCAGAGGCTTGCGGACTCATCGAAGGCTTGACAGCCGAGCACTTGATCGCAGACAAAGGCTACGACAGCGACGCCATCATCAGGCAGGCCAAGATCCAAGGTATGCAGCCTCAAATTCCGCCACGCAAGAACCGCAAGGCGTTGCGTGATTACGACGAATATCTCTACCGCCAGCGACATCTCGTCGAAAACGCATTCCTCCACATCAAGCAGTGGAGAGGCATCGCAACCCGCTATGCCAAGAACCTCGCCTCATTTCTCGCAGCGGTGCAGATTCGATGTTTGGCACTGTGGTTGAAAATATCGTGACGACAGGCTCTAGGGCTGCTTGGCAGCAATCATCAATCCCCACGGCCATGGTTATGGGGTCCGCGAATTCTTGGCCCCACGGAAGAACATGAGGCTCGAGACGGCGACCCCCCTTCCTCGTGTCGTAGATCACAATTTGGTCGGCATTGAAAGGTGGCCATTGAGGTGATTCTATGTTTTATGATGATTTTTTACAAATAGTTGTTTGACTAAAATC
>CAIRAS010000334.1 GCA_903876615.1 uncultured Holophagaceae bacterium | reverse complement strand
GGGATGTCCTGCCGCCCGATGGCGGCCATGCCGAGAGCGATGAACAGCACCATCGCCACACCGACTACCAGCCGGATGGCGTACAGGAGCGTGCCGTCAAAGAGGGGGCGGGGATAATACTGGGCCATCCACAGACCCGTGAGGGCAGCGACCAGCCCACAAGGGACGACAATCCGACCCGCCATGCGGTGCCAGTTGGGCCGGCGCTGGCGAAAACCGGGGACAAACTGGAAGGCGCCCAGAATGCAGTAGATGGTGACGCTGATAAGGTGCAGCACGATGGGCAGGGGGGTCGCGAAGAAGCGGGCGTTTTCGGGCGTGATCCCTGCGCCGCCCCCAAGTTGAAAGAGGCGGAAGGCGCCCGCCAGAACGGGGAAGAAGCTGAGCCCGATCAACCCGGCGGGTAGCAGCCATTCGGCTTTCGGAGCAGAGGTCTTCACGTCTTCTTACGCTCCTTTCTTGACGAAGCGCAGGCCGAGCATGATGACGACATCGTTGCGCGTCGCGGCCTTGCCGCTGCCTGCGAGCGGCTTGAAGCTGGAAACATAGTCCCGAATCTCAAGGCGCAGGTGCACGCGGTGAATGGCGAACTCGCCGCCAGCACTGCCATAGGCGGTGAGGCTGGTGGTGGGATCGGTGGGGAGCCTGGGGATGTTGGTGCTCCGGGCGCCACCACCGGCGCCGAGAAAGGGTGCGACCTTCCACGTGCTGCCCAGGGACAGCTGGGGCCCGCGTGCTTCCGCTCCGACATCACCGATGAAGATGTCGAGCTTGGGCTCCCCCGCGATGGCGAGGTCGTGGCTCCGCGCCCACTCAAAGGTGGCCGTGATGGCGAAGGACGGGTGCGGGACATAGGACACCACCACCGCAGTCAGGTCCGCGCCCTTGAGGCTGGCCCGCTGGGCGCCGGTGGGGATGAGCCAACCACCGGAGACGTAGAACTCCCAAGCCGCCGGGGGCTGGGGCGGTGTCTGGGCTGCGGCCGGGCGCGTCGAGGCCAAGAGCAGGAGGATGGCTCCCATGGTCGCGACCACTTTCCGAGAGAATCCCTGGCGACCGACACGGGTATTACGTGAAGGAGTGTTGATAGTAAAGGAGTTGTTGGACACGAGGTTCTCCTGATGGGGATGAGTCTTTGTCTCACAAACAATAGTGTATGCTATACACAGTTTCGTTCAAGGTACTTTTTTGGGAAAAGGAGCGACATGACAGGAAGGACTGGCCAGGGGGATCGGCCGAGCCCTGAGACGAAGGGTGGGCGACGCCGTGAGGACCTCCCACAGACACCTGCCAACCCCGAAGGCGCGGCTCTTGACCTTCAGAAGCGCAGTGAGCTGCTCTGGGAGACTCCGCCCCGGCCGAGCCGGGGGGCCAAGCCCACGATGAGCCGCGAAGACATCGTCCAGGCAGCGATCAGCGTGGCCGACCAGAACGGTCTCGCTGCGCTCACGATGTACGCGGTCGCCGAAAGGCTTGGGTTCACCACCATGGCGCTCTACCGCTACTTCCCGAACAAGGAAGCGCTGATCGACGCTTCGGTGGACGCTGCCATGGGGACGCCGCCGCCCAGGAGCGGCCCGCGTCAGGGCTGGCGTCAGGAAGTGGTTGCCTGGGCCTATGCGAAGCGGGCGATGTTGATTGCACGACCTTGGCTGGCGGAGCTGCCGTTCGTCGCGGCGCCCCATGGCCCCAACTGGCTGAGCTGGCATGAAGCGCTCCTGGAGGCCCTTGCCGACACGGGGTTGAGCCCCGAGGACCTGATGGACATGCTGAGCGTGGTGCACGCCTACGTGAGCGGAGCCTCTGATACGGCCATCTCGCTGGCGCGCGCCAGGTCCCGGGGCATGTCGGACGAGCTGTGGGCGCAGGCTGTGGGCAGGGACCTCGGTCGTGCGATCCACAACCCGCGCTACCCGAGGCTGTCCGCCATTCTCACCTCCCAGTCGGGGGGCATTTCGGAGGCGTCTCCGCTGCCAGGGCGCGCTGGCCGGCCACGCACGATGGAAGAGGGCTTCGACTTCGGCCTTGAGCGCGTCCTGGATGGAATCGAACGCCACATCGACGCAAGCAGAGGCTCCTGAGGCATTCCGGTTTTGGGAAGGCCACCGCTTCAGCGCTGTGACCCCGGTTCTGTGGAAAGACTGGGCGACTTGCCAGCAGCCTGAACCCCTAGCCCAAACCAGGAATCTCGCGCTACCATTGGCCCTGGCTAGTCGCGCCAGCCCTTGTCGGGGTGATTTGATCTATTGTCACACCCTGTGCTGATTTATTTATTCACTCTGCACAATCAAGCTTTAATGTTTTCAGTTAGTACCCGTAGCTCAGTTGGATAGAGCGCTGGCCTCCGAAGCCAGAGGTCGCTGGTTCGATTCCAGTCGGGTGCACCAACAAACCAAGGGGGGCCAACCGGCCCCCCTTGTTCAGGGCCTGGACACCAGCTGGAGGCCTCCGATGGTCATCTCCACCCTTGAGCGAACCATGCCGTTGGGGCCTGGGCCAGGTTCGGTGCTGATCTTGGTGATACCCAGACCCTGGAGGGAGAGCGCCGCCCAGGTCGGCCTCAAGTCCGGGCCCAGGTATTCGATGGAGCCACTCTTGGTCTGGCTGGGGGCGGTGGTGAGCCACTGCTGGAAAGGCTGCACCAAAGCCTGGGGGATCACGATGATTAGATTGGAGATGGTAGCTGCCCCAGTGGGCTGCAGGCCTTTTCCAGGCAAGGGGTCTTTCCCGCTGGACAGGGAGCTGGCGGGTTGTCGAGACAGACTCGCACCCGGATTGACAGACCTGGGCAGGAAACTGATCGCCTCGATCTTGCTGACACGCGACGTATCCAGGCCTGCGATCTGGAGCTTGAAAGCAGACGTTCGAAGGGTCTGCGAGGTTCCAGCCGAGCCAGAAGCAACCAGTGGACCTTGGACCTGGGTCACCTTGGGTGCGAAAAGGGTGACTTTGATCTGGAGCAGATCGTGGCCACCGGCATCAAGCGCTGGGAATTCGATCTTCTGCGGCACGATACCGAGCAGATCGGTGGCGCTTACCGCCCTGCCATCGCGGTTGATTCCTGTAAGCCGAACCGTCTTCATCGGCCGTTGCCCCTGGAGGGTGGGAATGATCCAGGCGCTGAAGAAGGCTGGGTTCATGCCCTGGGGGGAGATGACGAGCAGCTCCTCGAGTCCGGCTGCAGTCTGGGTCTGCCGAGAATCCATCAGCCGCCCCATGGGAAGGCCGTCCAGAGAAAGGCTCGTGATGATGGTCTGGTCCGTCCTCGGTTGGGCCCCTTGGGCCGCCGCGCCCGTTGGCACCTGGCCGATCAGCACCGCCAGCAGTGTCGCCGCCAATCGAATCGCGCTCATAACCCACCTCCTGCAGAGACTATGGCTACAGAAAAACAATTAATTCAACAAAAGACACTAGAAAAAAAAGGTAATCCTCTGGTCCTGAAACATTATGCCGCGTAGCGGCAGACCTCGATTCCCGATCCGGTTGGCGCTCAGGCTTTCCCCGGCCGTGCTGCAGGTCCCCGCGGCACTGGAGTTCCATTCATCAGCTTGTTGATGAGCCAAAGATTACTTTTTATGTATCAATGCCTGAGGTACCCTTAGCCCTTCGGAGCGTTTCCATGCGCAAGCCCTTCACGTTCACGGTGACCTCGGTCTCCTTCGTCCTGGTCCACCTGGGCTGCCTGGCGGCGCTCTGGCTGACCTTCTCCTGGAAGCTGGTGGCACTCTGTGCGGCGCTCTATCTGGTCCGCATGTTTGCGGTGACCGCCGGCTACCACCGCTACTTCAGCCACCGGGCCTATCGCATGGGCCGGGTGGCCCAGTTCCTAATGGCTTTCCTGGCCCAGACCTCGGCCCAGAAGGGGGTGCTGTGGTGGGCTGCGAACCACCGCCACCACCACCGGCACTCGGACACTCCGCAGGATCTGCACTCCCCTGTGATCGACGGTTTCTGGTGGTCCCACCTGGGCTGGGTGCTGTCCGATGCCCATGACACCTACGACCCCGCCACCATCGAGGACTTTGCCCGCTTTCCGGAGCTGCGCTTCCTGGATACCTACCACTGGATCTGTCCCTGGCTGCTGGGGACGCTGGCCTTCGGCTTCGGCCTGTGGACGGGCCTGGGGGGCTGGGAGACCCTGGTCTGGGGCTTCGCCATCTCCACGGTGCTGCTCTGGCACGGGACCTTCTGCATCAACTCGCTCACCCACGTCTGGGGCACCCGGCGCTTCGAGACCGGTGACCAGAGCCGCAACAACCTGGTCCTGGCGCTGATCACCCTGGGCGAGGGCTGGCACAACAACCACCACCACTACCAGGCCAGCTGCCGCGCGGGCATCCGCTGGTGGGAGGTGGATCCCACTTACTACGGTCTGAAGTTACTGGGCTGGGTGGGCATCGTCCGGGATATGCGGCCCTTTCCCCGCGCGGCCATGGCCTCGTCCCGGTCCTGATGGCCTGGCTGCGACGGCGCCTCTGGGAGCCGCTGGTCTCCGTCCTCCGCCAGGGGGCGAGTCCCGAGGGCCTCGCCTGGAGCCTCTCGACGGGCCTAGCCCTGGGGATCTGCCCCCTGTGGGGTACGTCCACGGCACTCTGCGCGGCGGCGGGCGCGGTCTTTCGCCTGAACCAGGTGGCCCTGCAGCTGGCGAACTACCTGGCCTATCCCCTGCAGCTGGCCCTGCTCATCCCCTTCATCAGGCTGGGCGAGCGGCTCTTTGGCAGCTCCCGGCTGCCGCTCTCGCTCGGTCAGCTGCAGCAGGCCATCCGGAGTGACGCCTGGGGCGCCCTGGGCTCCTTCTGGACGAGCCTCTGGCACGCCTCCGTGGCCTGGCTGCTTGTGGTGCCCCTGCCCATGGTCCTGCTCGCCTGGGCCCTGACGCCGGCCTTCCGGGGGCTCGCGGGCCGCTTCCAGCGCCCCTGAACCCAGGCTAAGCTATAGCAACTTGGCCATTTGGAGCTCCATCCATGAGCGAGTCCCCCGTCCGTCGGCCCTCAGTCATCCGCAAGCGGTTTCCCCTGGGCTGGCTGGTGCTGGCGCTCCTGGGGATCGCGGCCGTGGTCTTCGCGGCGATCCAGCGGAATGCGCCCCTGACCTTGGGGGTCGCCAGTCCGACGGTGTTCAAGGCCGGGGAACGGAATCCCCTGGTCAGCGCCTCGGGCTACCTGGTGGCCCGCCACCGGGCCACGCTCTCGGCCAAGGTGCTCGGTCGGCTGGCTTGGTTGGGCGTGGAAGAAGGCAGCCGGGTGCAGAAGGGCCAGATCATCGCCCGGCTTGAGGCCACGGACCTGGAGGCCTCCCGGGAGCAGACCGCCGTGAACCTGCAGCAGGCTGAGGCGGATCTGGTGCGCGGGGAGGCCCTGGCCAAGGACGGCATCCTGGACCGGGCCAGCCTGGACCGCCTGAGGACGGGCAGGGCCTCGCTGGTGGCGCAGCTCCGCTACCTGGACGCCACCCTCGAGAACATGGTGCTGCGGGCCCCCTTCACGGGCACGGTGACGCAGAAGCTCTCCGAGGTGGGAGAGACCGTCAGCCCCGGCAGCGCCGGTGGCGCCAACGCCATCAACGCCGTGGCCGTGCTGGCGGACTTTGACTCCCTGGAAGTCGAGGTGGAGGTCAGCGAGACCGGCATCACCAAGCTGCGCAAGGGCATGCCCGTGGAGATCCGGGTGGATGCCCTGGAGGCAGAGCCCGGGGCCAAGCCGCTGCGGGGCGAGCTCCGTGAGATCTACCCCACCTCCAACCGCCAGAAGGCTGTGGTCATCGTCCGGGTGGGCTTCCGGGAGAAGAACCCTTTCCTCGTGCCGGACATGGGCGCCAAGGTGACCTTCCTGGGTGAGCCCTTCCGCCAGGACGTACTGGTGCTGGGGCGCGAGCAGGTCATCCGCGTCAAGGGCCAGCCCTTCGTCTGGGTCCTGGAGAACGGCCTGGCGGTCCTGAAGCCCATCACCATCGCGGCGGAGAATCCCGTCGGCTACGAAGTCACGGGCCTGGACCGGAGCGCCGCGCTCCTGGTGCTGCTCTCGGACACCAAGCTGGAGCCCGGGGCGAAGGTGAAGGTGAAGGAGCGATGAGCGGGGAACCCATCATCCGCCTGCGGGGCCTGGCCAAGAGCTACTACCGCGAGTCCCTGGAGATCCCGGTGCTGCAGGGGATCGATCTGGAGATCCCGGCCGGCGGCTACTACGCCCTCATGGGTCCCAGCGGCAGCGGCAAGACCACCTTGCTAAACCTCATCGCGGGCATCGACCGGCCCACGGGCGGCGAGCTGGAGGTGTGCGGGCACACCCTGAACGGCCTGGATGACGACGAGCTGGCGGCCTGGCGGTCCACCTACGTTGGGTTCATCTTCCAGAACTACAACCTGGTCCCGGTGCTGACGGCCTTCGAGAACGTCGAGCTGCCGCTGCTGCTGACTCCCATGAGCCGCCGGGCGCGCCGCGAGAAGGTCGAGGAGGCCCTGGCCCACGTGGGGCTGACCGAGTGGAGGGACCACTACCCCCGCCAGCTCTCGGGCGGCCAGGAGCAGCGCGTAGCCGTGGCCCGGGCCATCGTGGGCGACCCAGAGCTGCTGGTGGCGGATGAGCCCACGGGCGCCCTGGACCACAAGAACGCCGAGGAGATCATGGCGCTCATGGAGGGGCTCAACCGGGACCTCGGCAAGACCATTGTCATGGTCACCCACGACCCCAAGGCAGCGCACCATGCGCGGCACCAGATCCATCTCGAGAAGGGCGTGCTGGACCGGACCATCGAGGTGAACCGGTGAGCGGTTCTCCGGGCAGCCTGTGAAATACCTGAGGCTGGTCCTGCGGTCCTTCCTCCGCTCGAAGCGGCGGACGGTGCTGACGATCCTCTCCATCACCGTTTCGGTGGCCCTGATCGCCATCCTCCAGAGCATCCTCGCGACGCTCAACGCCTTCGCGAACAACCCCGACGCCTCCAATCGGATCGTGGTGCGCCACAAGGTCTCCATCACGAACCTCCTGCCCACCCGTTACGCCGACTGGCTCCGTCAGCAGCCCGAGGTCGAGTCGGTGATGGGCCTGCAGTGGTTCCAGGGCGTCTACATCGACCGCAGCAACTTCTTTCCCAACTTCGCCAGCGAGGCCGAGTTCGTGAACACGGTCTTCAAGGAGGAGATCGTGGAGTACTCGGAGGCCCAGTTCCGGGAGTTCCTGCGCGACCGGAATGGCGCCCTCGTGGGCAAGACCCTGGCGGACAAGTACGGCTGGAAGCTGGGGGACGTGGTCTCCCTCAAGAGTGAGCTCTTCCCCATCACCGTGCGGCTCACCATCCGGTGCATCTTCCGTTCCAAGCGCCCGGCGGATGAGCTGGCGCTGCACTTCAACTACAAGCTGCTCGAGGAGGGCGTGTCCTACATGAAGGGCCGCGTCGGGACCTTCTTCGTGCGGGTGCACCGGGCCGACGATGTCCCCAAGCTCATCGAGCGCATCGACCGGCACTTCCATGATGCGGTAGAGCCGACCTACAGCGAGACAGAGAACGCCTTCCAGCTGGAGTTCCTGAAGATGATGGGGAACTACTCGGCCATCATCCAGATGATCACCGGCGCCGTGCTGGTGGCCATCCTCATCGTCACCGCCAACACCATGGCCATGGCAATCCGGGAGCGCACGACGGAGATCTCCGTATTGCGGGCCATCGGCTTCCGCACCAGCCAGATCCTCGCCATGCTCATGGGCGAGGGGATCCTGCTGTCCGTCCTGGGTGGTGCGGGGGGGCTGGCCATCGCCTGGTTGCTGGCGGGGGCGGTGCGCGGCTATGTGGGGACCTTCCTGCCCTACCTGCAGAACTTCCACATCGATGCCGGAACCATGAGCCTCTGTTTCCATGCCACCCTCGCCGTGGGGACGCTGTCCACCTTCATCCCCGCCTACCGCGCGGCCCGGAGGCCCATCGTGGATGGGCTGAGGAGCCTCTGATGGCGCTGCTCTACCTGATCCTCGCGCCCTACCTGGCCTGGCTGGTCTGGGCCGCCTTCCGCTATCCGGTGCCCCTCAGCTACAACTGGCGGAGCCTCTGGCAGCGCAAGGTCAGCACCCTCAGCACCGCCGGGGCCATCAGCGTGGTGGTCGCCATCTTCGTGGTGGTGCTCTCCCTGGACCAGGGCCTGTCCCGGGCCTTCGTGAGCAGCGGCCGCAGCGATCAGGCCATCGTCCTCCGCCCCAATTCCCGGGTGGAGCTGAGCAGCACCCTGGACCGGGACCAGCTGCGGATCCTCAAGACCTCACCGCTGCTGGCCTCGGACGCCGCGGGGCCGCTGATCTCGTCCGAGTGCGTGGTGGTGCGGTCCCTGGAGAAGGCCGACGGGGATGGCTCGGCCAACGTCACGGTGCGGGGCCTGGAACCCGCGGGCATCCGCATGCGGAGCCAGGTCCGACTGCTGGAGGGCCGGTGGCTCACACCGGGGCTGAACGAGATGGTGGTCCCCCGGCGCATGCAGGGGCGGTTCATGGGCCTGGGCCTGGGCCAGAAGCAGGACTTTGGTGGCCGGTCGTGGCAGGTGGTGGGGGTCTTCGATGGCGGAGGCTCGGCCTTTGACAGCGAGATCTGGGTGGATGTGGTGGCGCTGATGCAGGCCTACCGGCGCACCATGTTCTCCAGTGCCCTGGTGCGGCTGGGGAGCGAGAAGCAGGTGGGCGGCTTCGCCCAGATGGTGGACCAGGACAAGCGCCTGAAGCTCGAGGTCCGCTCCGAGCCCGACTACTACGCGGACCAGACCAAGGCCGGGCAGCCCATCCGCATCCTGGGCAACCTCATCACCGTGATCCTGACTGTGGGGGCCATCTTCGCGGCCATGAACACCATGTATGCCACCGTGGCGAGCCGCACCCAGGAGATCGGCACCCTCCGGGCCCTGGGCTTCCGGCAGCACGAGATCATGGCCAGCTTCCAGTGGGAGGCCACCATGCTCTGCAGCCTCGGTGGCGTCCTGGGGGTCCTACTCTCCCTGGGGTTCAACGGCATCCAGACCGGCGCGACCAACTTCCAGACCTTCTCGGATGTCAGCTTCGCCTTCCTGATTACCCCCGGCCTGATGTTCAAGGGGCTGGCCTTCAGCCTGTTCATGGGGCTGGCGGGGGGTGGGCTGCCGGCCTATCGGGCCAGCCGCATCCCGCTGACGGAGGCGATGAAGGGGGGCTGAGGCGGCTGGCCCTCCCGCGCACTTGCGCCTGCGGCGCTGCGTTTGCGGAGGCCGGCTGATGCTCAGCCCGCCGGGTGCCCGGCTCAGAGCGCTGCCGTAGCAGCGCCCCTCGCCACCCGGTTGGGCTTCGCCTTGACTGCCATCGTTTTGCGATGCACACTGGATCTGGATTTTCCTTGCCGGGAGGCCCCATGGATCGCGAACTTCTTAAGGGCAGCACCCCCCTGCTGCTGCTATCGCTGCTCTGCGAGGGCCCCATGTATGGCTACCAGATCATCGAGACGGTCCGGCAGCGCACGGGCGGCACCTACACGCTGAAGGAAGGGGCCCTCTACCCGGCCCTCCACAAGCTGGAGGCCACGGAGTTCATCACGTCCTACTGGGAGACCCAGGAGAATGGCCGGGAGCGCCGCTACTACTCCCTCCAGCCCGCAGGGCAGGCCTTCCTGGCCGCCAAAAAGAAGGAATGGAACCAGTTCGTGAACATGGTCCAGGCCTTCGTCGAACCCAAGGCCTGAGGCCATTCGGTGTCCCGGGCCCTGGAAGCCTATCTCGCCCAGGTGGGTTCAGG
>CAIRAS010000333.1 GCA_903876615.1 uncultured Holophagaceae bacterium | reverse complement strand
GGAGAATACCCCGGGGCTGGGGGTGGCGTGTCGAGACTCTTTCCCTGAATTCAGGGATGATCCGAAGAATTAGGACGTAATAACGCCCAGTTCGCGGCCCACCTTGGTGAAGGCGGCGATGGCGTGGTCGATGTCCTCGGGGGTGTGGGCGGCGGACAGCTGGGTGCGGATGCGGGCCAGGCCCTTGGGCACCACCGGGAAGAAGAAGCCGATGACGTAGACGCCCTCGTCCAGCAGGCGGCGGGCGAACTCCTGGGCCAGGGGCGCCTCGTAGAGCATGACGGGCACGATGGGATGTTCGCCGGGTAACAGCTTGAACCCGGCGGCTTCCATCCCCGCCCGGAAGCGGCGGGCGTTGGCATGGACCTTCTGGATGAGGTCCCCGCTGTCCGCCAGCAGGTCCAGCACCTTGAGGGTCGCCGCCACGATGGTCGGTGCGACAGAGTTCGAGAACAGGTAGGGCCGGGCCTTCTGCCGCAGCCACGCGATGGCCTCGCGCTTGCCTGCGATGTAGCCACCGGAGGCGCCCCCCAAGGCCTTCCCAAAGGTGCCCGTCATGAAGTCCACCCGCCCCATGACCCCGCAGTGCTCATGGGTGCCGCGCCCGTGCTCGCCCATGAAGCCCACCGCATGGCTGTCGTCCACCATCACCATGGCGCCGTAGGACTCGGCCAGGTCGCAGATCGGCCCCAGCTTGGCGATGTACCCGTCCATGCTGAAGACCCCATCGGTGACCACCAGCTTGAACCGGGCGCCAGCGGCGTCCGCGGTCTGAAGCTGGGTCTCCAGGTCGGCCATGTCGGAGTTGGCGTAGCGGTAGCGCTGGGCCTTGCAGAGCCGGATGCCGTCGATGATGGAGGCGTGGTTCAGGGCATCGCTGATGACCGCGTCCTCCTCGCCCAGCAGGCCTTCGAAGATGGCCCCGTTGGCATCGAAGCAGGAGGAGTAGAGCTGGGTGTCCTCGAAGCCCAGGAAGGCCGCCAGCTTCTGTTCCAGCTCCCGGTGGATGTCCTGGGTGCCGCAGATGAAGCGCACGGAGGCCATGCCGAAGCCGTGGTCATCCATCACACCTTTGGCGGCGGCGATGACCTCGGGGTGGTTGGCCAGGCCCAGGTAGTTGTTGGCGCAGAGGCAGACCACCTGCCGGCCGTTGGCCGTCATGCGCGGCTGCTGGGGGGTGGTGATGGTCCGTTCGGTCTTGTAGAGCCCCGCCTCCTTCAGCAGCTCAAGCTCGCGGTTCAGGTGGGCCAGATAGCCAGGATTCATGGGAAAACTCCAGCAGGGTCGGGCCATAGGATACTCCGGGGTTTCCAGGCAGACCCCCAGTTGTGTCACCATCCTTTTCGAACCGACAAGGAATCTGCCGATGCGACCACTCTTCCTCCTCCCCGTCCTCCTCGCCACCCTGGCCTGCAGCTCGAAGCTCGACAAAGGAAAAGCCGAAGACGCGATCCGCAAGAGCTATCCGGTGGTCATCCCCATCACCATTCCAGAACAGGTCACCGCCGAGCGGGGTACGCCCGACCACCTGCGCCAGAAGACCCTCCGGGAGAATCTTGAGCAGAGCGGTGGGTTCGAGACGGCCGTGCTGCTGGACGGCAATCGCGAGACCTGTGTCTTCCGCCTGAAACCCGGCGCCTCCAAGGGCATCAAGCCCACCGCCAGGGGGCTCAAGGCCGGCTTTCTGCTCCCGGTGGCCGAGGGGGGATTCGTCCGGGTGCTCAAGGTTGACGCTGGCACGGAGACCGCCAAGGTGACCTACGAGATCCGCCTCCAGAACCCCACCAGCCACTTCCCGCTCTTCCTGTCCATGCACCCGGAGAGCAAGGTGGGGGATCTCAAGGAGCGCCACGCGACGTTCCGGAAGCGGGGCGGCAGCTGGGAGCTGTCTGGTACGGACGAAGCCTTCCACAAGGCCGAGTAGCCGGATTCCCTCCGGCGGCAGGACTCCGAAGGGCCCTTCCCTCCAGAAGACACTGAGGACCTAGTGAACCACACCCCTGCCTTCCGCCTGCGCCGCTTCATGAACTGGTTCCCCCTGGGCCTGACCTACGCGGCCATGTACATGGGGCGCTACAACTTCAACATCGTGAAGAACGACATCGGCGCCTGGTACCACCTGGACAAGGCGGACATGGGCTTCATCGCTTCGGCTGGTTTCTGGACCTACGGCCTGGCTGTGGCCCTCAATGGCCCCATCGCCGACCGCATCGGCGGGCGCAAGGCCATCCTGGTGGGCTCCCTCGGCGCTGCCCTGGTCAACCTGGCCATTGGCTTCATGTTCCTCAAGGGGGACGCTTCCCGGGTGCTCGTGAGCATGAGCCTGCTCTGGAGCGCCAACATGTACTTCCAGAGCTTCGGGGCCCTCTCTGTCGTGAAGGTCAACAGCACCTGGTTCCACGTGAAGGAGCGGGGAGTCTTCGGCGGCATCTTCGGCATGATGATCAGCTCGGGCTACTTCCTGGCCACAACCATCGGGGCCTGGCTGCTGGCCAGCTTCGGCAGCTGGACGGTCATCTGGTTCGTTCCCTCGGCGGCCATGGCCCTCATGTTCGGCGTGGACTGGTTCCTGGTGCGCAACCGCCCCAGCCATGCGGGCCTGAAGGACTTCGACACCGGGGACGGCTCCGACGCCCACCTCGCCGAGGACGCCCCCATGCCCCTGAGGGACCTGATCCGGAAGGTGTTCCGGAATCCCATCATCGTCGCCCTCATCTTCGCCGAGTTCTGCACGGGCTTTGTGCGCCAGGGCGTGATGCTCTACTTCACCGAGTACCTGCAGGAGATCTACCACCTGGGCAAGAAGGAGTATCTGTTCTGGTGGACGGGCGTCGCCTTCATGGCCGGGGGCATCCTGGGTGGCCTGCTCTGCGGCTGGATGAGCGACAGGTTGTTTCAGTCCCGGCGCCCGCCCGTGGCCTTTGTATTCTATCTGATCCAGGTGGTCATGCTCTGCCTCCTGGGCCTGACCCTGGGCCAGGGCACCTGGGGTGGCAAGGTCTGGGCGGTGGCCCTGCTCGGCCTCACGGCCATGTTCATCTTCGGCGTCCACGGCATGCTCAGCGGCACGGCCAGCATGGACTTCGGGGGGCGGAAGGCTGCGGCCACCGTGACCGGCGCCCTGGACGGCATCCAGTACATCGGCTCAGGCCTGACCGGCTTCGGCCTCGGCTCCATCCTCAACAAGTGGGGCTGGGATGGCGTCGCCACCCACGGCCATCAGCCCACCCACGCCTGGGTCTGGGTGGGCGCCATCATCCCCTTCAGCCTCATCGGCGCCTTCATCATGACCCGCATCTGGGGCGCCAAGGCCGGGTCAGGCGCGCACTGATTGCTTCTTGAAAAGAAACGAAACAACCCACCAAGACACCAAGGCACCAAGAAAGACAAGAAGCTCTGGTTTCTGCTTTTCTTGGTGCCTTGGTGCCTTGGTGGGGATCAGTTTTCAATCACTGTTGGGAAACCTACAGCTGATCGAAGGCGGCCTTCAGCCCGCTGTGGATGGCGTCCACGTCGGCGGGAT
>CAIRAS010000332.1 GCA_903876615.1 uncultured Holophagaceae bacterium | reverse complement strand
CGGGGCGCCGAGGCGCTCGCTCAGGTGCCGGGCGGGCTCCAGCGGGCTCTCGATGGCCACGTCATAGACCAGGGCCGTGAGGATGCGCTCGAGAAGGTCGCGGGAGGGGGTGGGATCGGAGGTCATCGAGACTCCAGAGCTGCAGAACGAAGAACCCCCCGACGGTGAGGTGCGGGGGGTGGCAGGGAACGAAGGCATGAACTCGTCCTAGCCACCCTGGGGGATGCTAATGGACCGAATGATGGGGAAGGCGATGGGCACGGGTGCTCTCAAGCGTGGTGATGATTCAGCCTAGCAGCCGCCGACCCGCCCCACAAGGCGGCGCCGCCCCGCCGGGCTGCCGGGCTGGCAGAATGGAAGCATGCCAGACAGTCTGCTTGAGCCATCGCCCTTTGCCGCGCTCCCCCCGGAGGCGGCATGGTGAAGGCGCGAGGCTGGGGTCGGCGGCTCCTCAAGGGCCTGGCTTGGGCCCTGGGCCTGTTCCTGGGCCTGAACCTGCTCCTGGTGCTGGTCTTCCGGTTCGTCCCGGTGCCCAGCTCCGGCCTGATGGTGCAGCGCCGGCTGGAGGCCTGGTCCGCGGACAAGCCCTACACGGCCCGCCACCGCTGGGTGCCCCTGGAGGAGATCGCCCCCAGCCTGGGCGTGGCGGTGATCGCGGCGGAGGACCAGAACTTCGCCGACCACTTCGGGTTCGACTGGCAGGCCATCGAGAAGGCGGTGCAGCACAACGAGACGAGCCGCCGGAAGCGGGGCGCCTCCACCGTTTCCCAGCAGACCGCCAAGAACCTCTTCCTCTGGAGCAGCCGCTCCTGGACCCGCAAGGGCTTGGAGGCCTGGTTCACCCTGCTGATCGAGGCCGGCTGGTCCAAGAAGCGGATCCTGGAGGTCTACCTGAACATCGTGGAGTTCGGGGACGGGATCTACGGGGCCGAGGCCGCGGCCCGGACCTACTTCGGCAAGCCCGCCAAGCGCCTCACACCCAGCGAGGCGGCCCTGCTGGCGGCGGTGCTGCCCAACCCCCGGAAATTCCATGCCAACGCGCCCAGCGACTACATCCGGGGCCGCCAGACCTGGATCCTGAGCCAGATGCGGCAGCTGGGCGGGGACCAGGTGGTCAAGGACCTGGAGGGCTGACACCCGGGTGCGGGACCGGCGGACGGATGTCACGATTCCCGACCCGCTGGTTTTCTTCCTGGAAGCCCGCTATATGATGGGGACACCCATCCAGGAGGATCACCCATGAAGACCCCCGTTCGCGTGGCTGTCACCGGCGCCGCCGGCCAGATCGGATACAGCCTGCTCTTCCGCATCGCCAGTGGCGCGATGCTGGGCGCAGATCAGCCTGTGATCCTACAGCTGCTGGAGATCACGCCCGCCCTGAAGGCGCTCAACGGCGTCGTCATGGAGCTCAACGACTGCGCCTTCCCCCTGCTGGCGGGCGTCGTGACCTCCGACGATCCCATGGTGGCCTTCAAGGACGCCGACTACGCGCTGCTCGTGGG
>CAIRAS010000331.1 GCA_903876615.1 uncultured Holophagaceae bacterium | reverse complement strand
CGCCGCCAGGGGGTTCGTGGGACTGGCCGTGCCAACGCCCAGCACCTGGCCGGTGTCGTCCGCCAGCCGCACCAGGGTCGAGTCCGTGGGCTTGGCCAGGGCGCCCGAGAACACCCAGGGATGGTGCCGGGTGAGCATGGCCTCCTTGCCGGGCTTGAGACGGAGCAGGGGATAGGGCCAGCGAGGTGTGTTCATGAGTCCAGGTTAACTTGATACTCTGGAAAGATGCGTCGTACCGCCCTGCTCACCCTGATCTTCTCCGCCCTCCTGCAGGCTGCGGGGCCCGTGCTGCTGATCAGCACCGACGGTCTGGGCGCGGATCAGTTCACCCCGACCACCATGCCGAAGCTCTGGGCGCTGGCCCAGCAGGGCCGCCGGGGCGAGGGCCTGCCCCCCTTCCCCGCCACCACCTTCAACGGCCACGTGACCATGGCCACGGGCTGCTGGCCCGAGCACCACGGGGTCGTGGCCAACGGCTATGTGGAGCCCGCCACCAAGGCCATGGTGCCTGTGGCCCACAATGCCAAGGACATCCTCCGCGAGCCACTCTGGGTGGCCGCCACCCGCAGCGGCGTGCGCACGGCGGTCTTCCACTGGGTGGGCGCCACGGGCCCCTGGGAGGGCGTCACCCCCTGGCGCATGCAGGTCTTCCGCTCGGGACACCCGGACAGTGAGGGGCTGGCCTTTGCGGAAGCAGCCCTCAAGGACGGAGCTCAGCTCGTCATGGCCTACCTCTCGGGCACCGATGGGGAGGGCCACGTCAAGGGACCCCGCAGCCCCGAGCTCCGCGCGAAGCTCCAGTACATCGACGACGAGATGGCCCCCTGGCTGCAGCGGATGTTGGCCACCCATCCCGGCCTCCGCGTGATCCTGGCGGCGGACCACGGCATGGCCCGGATGACCCGCCGCATCCACCTCCCTTCTCTGCTGGACGGCATTCCGTGCACCCTCGTCACCCACGGCGGCAGCGCCTACGTCTACCTCAAGAACCCCCAGGACGAGGCCAAGGCCCTGGCCCGCCTGCGCAAGCCCGGCCTCCAGGTCTGGCCCCGGGCGCAGGTGCCCGTTCGCTACCACCTGGCGGGCAGCGCCCGGGTCGGGGACCTGGTGCTGCTGGCCCCCGAAGGCCAGTGGTTCTCCCAGGCTCGCTCCAGCCGCGAGGAGGAAGGCGAGCGCTACGGCCGCAGCGGCGCCCACGCCTACACCAGCGAGACGCCCATCATGCACACCTGGCTGGTGGTGCTGGGCGCCGGCCAGACCCCCCTCGGCCACGTGCCCCTCTGGGACCTCGCCCCCACCGCCGCCGCCTGGCTCGACATCCACTGGGCCCAAGCCCCCGACGGCCAGCCCATTCGCTGAGCCCGGAAGAAAAGCTCTGCACACCGATGAACACCGATAAAAGATGAAGGGAGAGGGGCCGCCAAGCTTAGCCCGGGCGCCCTGGGCTAGCCCCGGAACACGAAGTTCATATCCCCGTCCATCCCTCTTATCCCCGTCAAAAGAAAAAACTGAAGATAAGCGGAGGCAGGCGGAGCTGCGGAGGAAAGCGGAGCACCGCCCGCGGACGTCAGACTCGGCACCTGGGCCGCTGAAGAGAATTTATTTGACGGGGATCACTGGGATGGACGGGGATGGGCGGCAATCCAGTTGCCGGGTTGGGGACGCACTGAGCATGGGCTCCATCTGGGCCGGAAGCCGCCTGCGGCGGGCCCATGCAGGTTGGGTCGGCGCCCATCTGTGGAATCTGTGAAATCTGCGGTTCCGCTTTTGCTCTTGGATGCCTGAGCCTGCGCAGCGCCAACATCAGCAGGCCTTATCGGTGTTCATCGGCTTTTCTCGGTGTTCATCGGTGGCTGATTTCTGTTTCCCAGGTCCCAACGATGCGTGCTACCGCAGGAGGCCCAGCAGCACCTGAGCCAGCACGATCTTGAGGATGGTGGCCAGGGGGTACACGGTGGCGAAGCCGACGTTGGGCAGGTCGTTCCCGGTGTGGTGGTTGGCGTAGCCCAGCACCACGGGCTGGGTGTGGGTGCCTGCCAGGATGCCGAACATCACGTTCAGGGGAATACCGAAGAGCTTGTGCCCCAGCACCATGGTCAGGGAGTCCGCCACGAAGCAGACCAGGAAGGCCGCGCCCAGGAACAGGGGCAGCACCGAGGCGTCCCGGGAGAGGATGGCGCGGAAGCCCTCGCCGGAGAGGATGCCGATGCCCGCCGCGAAGAGCACCAGGCCGAACTGGCGGACCGTGTGGTTCGCGCTGTAGGGGAAGTTCCAGACCAGGGGGCCGATGCGGTGGAAGCGGCCCAGGATCAGCGCCACGGCCAGGGGGCCGCCCGCGAAGCCCAGCTTGAAGATGATGCCGTGGCCCAGGGGGATGGGCAGCTGGCCCAGGGCGAGCCCCGCCGCCAGGCCCATGGCGAAGGTCAGGAAGCTCACCTCGCTGATGGCCCGGTAGCTGTCGCCGAAGAACTCCTCGATGGCCTCGATGTTGTCCCTGCGGGTGGTGACCCGCACCCGGTCCCCCAGTTCCAGCACCGTGTCGCCGTCCGGCACGAACCAGAGGTCGCCACGCCGCACCCGCGTGATGATGGCCTGGAACCGGTTCACCAGGTCCAGCTTGCCCAGGGGCACACCCACCACGTCCCAGCGCGAGACGAACACCCGCGTGGCATCCAGGGCGCTCTGGTCCCGGTCCAGTTCCACGTGGCTGCGCTCGCCGATCAGGGCCTCCACCTGGGCCAGGTCGTCCGCCGAACCCACCACCGTCACCAGGTCGTCGAGCTTCAGGCCCAGGTCCGGCCCCGGCAGCAGCAGCTCCGCCTTGCGCAACACCCGGCCGAACACCACCCGCAGGCGGCCCGCGGCGCAGACATCGTGCTTGGTCAGGGCTTCGGCCTCGGGCCGCGTCACCCGGAT
>CAIRAS010000330.1 GCA_903876615.1 uncultured Holophagaceae bacterium | reverse complement strand
GGTCTCTTCAAGGTTCATGCCGGCCATGGGTTCGTCGAGCAGGATGAGCTTGGGGTTGAGGGCGAGGGCCCGGGCCAGCTCGACCCGCTTCTGGAGGCCGTAAGCCAGGGTGCCGACGACGCGCTTCCGGATGTGTTCGATCTCCAGGAAGTCCACGATGTCCTCGACGAACCGGCGGTGCTCGATCTCCTCCTTCTGGCAGGGACCGAGGAAGAAGCCGCCCCGGAAGAGGCCGCTCTTCATGTGGATGTGCCGGCCGATGAGGATGTTGTCCAGCACCGTCATGCCCTTGAAGAGGGCGATGTTCTGGAAGGTCCGGGCGATGCCCAGGCGGGCCCGGGCCGCTGGGGGGCGGTGGGTGATGTCGTGGCCGTCGAAGGAGATCGTTCCACGCTGCGGCTGATAGCGGCCGCTGATGCAGTTCAGCATGCTGGTCTTGCCGGCGCCGTTGGGGCCAATGATCGAGAAGATCTCACCCTGGCGCACCGAAAAACCGAGCCCACCCAGGGCCATGACGCCGCCGAACCTCAGCGTGATCTGGTCCACGGCAAGCTGAACTGGCTTTTCATAGGAACCCGTCATGCAGGACCCCGAGCAAAGTTAATTTTTTTGGAGAAGGATTGGTTCTAAGGGTGTATCAGACTTCCGGCTGGGATGGAACACCTAACTCGCTCCAGATGTATCTGTTTTTTGGCAGCACCCTTGCTGTCTTGCTGGGCGGCTTACGGATTGCTGGCCTGGGGTTGGGTAATAAAGACGTCAAGGGAGGCACCTCTCAACAGTGCCCTCCTGCCCCTGGCTGGCAGTTGCCTGTCAGCCTTGCGGGCGGGGCATCAGCCCACGGTGAGCAGCCCCAGCTTCACGGCACCGAGGCCGATGGTCGCCACAATCACCCACAGCAGAACCCCCAACAGGAAGGGGCGGAAGCCGACGGTGCGGAGGGCTTCCCGGCTGAGTCCCGCACCGATGAGGAAGAGCGTGAGCACCAGGGCGCGGCGGGCGACGAGGGCCACCAGGTGACCCGCGGTGTGCAGGGCCGGTACGAAGGTGACCAGGGCGGCCATGGCCAGAAACCCCGCGATGAACCAGGGTCGCTTGACGGGCGGCGCCTCCGGGGCGGCCTCGCCGCGCCGGGCCACCCACACGCCGATGAGCAGCGTGAGGGGCACGATCCAGAGCGCGCGGGCCAGCTTTACGGTGGTGGCCACCTCCAGGGCCCGGGGCCCATAGGCGAGGCCCGCGCCCACCACGGAGCTGGTGTCGTGGATGGCCAGGGCCGCCCACAGCCCGAAGGCTTCCTGGCTCAGGTGCGTCAAGTGCCCAAGGGGAGGGAAGACCACCAGGGCCGCCGCGTTGAGGAGAAAGACCGTGGCCAGGGCCACGCTGGTCTCATGGGCCCGGGCGCGGAGGACTGGTGCCACTGCGGCGATGGCGCTGCCGCCGCAGATGGCCGTGCCCACGGAGATGAGCAGGCCCGCCTCGCGCTCCACTTTCAGCAGGCGCGCCAGCCACCAGCCCAGGGCCAGCACCAGCGCGATGCTCAGGGTGGTGTAGCCCAGTCCGTGCAGGCCCGCCCGGGCCACGGCCCGCAGGTTCATGTCCGCGCCCAGGCCCACCACGGCCAGGGGCAGGAGGCGGTGCGTCCAGGCTTGGGTCCGTCCCTGGAGGGGGTTGCCCAGGGTGATGGCGAGCAGGCCACCGCCCACCAGCGCTGCAGCGGCGGGTGTGAAGGGCGCCAGGGCCAACAGGGCGCCGACGGCCAGGAGGACGCGAGAGGCCCGGGCTGCCTGGATGGGTTCATGCATGGGAACAGGCTAATCCCAGATGTGTTAGTCGACCATTTTGGGAGGACCGGACTTCGGTCAAGGACCGTTTGATTGATAATTCCGCATGACTGAGCAGCTCATCCCCTCCCGCCGCGCCTTCCCTGCGGACGATCCGATCTTCGCGCTGAACGCCGAGGCCCAGGCCTTCAAGGCCGCGGGAGGTTCCGTCCTCAACGCCACCGTGGGTGCGCTCCTGGATGATGCGGGGCAGCTCGTGGTGCTCGAGACGGTCATGGACCTGTGGCGCGAGCTGACGGCCCTGGAGGTGGCGCCCTACGCGCCCATCGCGGGAGACCCCGCCTTCCTCAAGATCCTGGTCCAGCGGCACTGGCCCCAGGCCGCCGGGGCCGGCGCGGCCTGCGCCACCCCCGGGGGCAGCGGCGCCCTGGGCCTGTCGCTGCGCAACTTCCTGGAGCGCGGCCAGTCCGTGTTGACCACGGCGCCCTACTGGGGTCCCTACGCCACCCTGGCCGCCGAGAATGGCGTGGGAGTGGCCACCGCGCCCTGGCCCGCGGCGGGGGAGCCTCTGGACTCCACGGCCTGGGACACCGCCCTCCGCACCCTGATGCAGACCCAGGGCCGGGTGCTGCTCTGGCTTAACGATCCCTGCCACAACCCCACCGGGCGCAGCCTCTCCGCAGTGGATCGGGGGGTCCTGTTGGGCCTGCTCCGAGACGTCGCGGCCCTCGGCCCCGTGACCCTCCTGCTCGACTTCGCCTACCTGGACTACACCCGGGAGCCCGCCGCCGTGGCCGAGGCCCTGGCGGACTACGCGGCCCTCGGTGCCGAAGGCCGGGTGCTGGTGGGCGGCTCCATGTCGCTCTCGAAGTCCATGACCCTCTACGGCGGGCGGGCGGGCGCCATCGCCTTTCCCTGGTGCAGCGACCCGACCCTGCAGGCGGCCCTCACCCAGTCCTGCCGCGGCACCTGGTCCAACTGTGCCAAGGCCCCCCAGGCCCTGCTGCTGCGCCTGGCGCAGGAGGGCAAGGCCCAGGTCCGCCTCTCCGCGGAGCATCGCCACTGGTCCGAGGTGCTGGCCTCCCGGGCCCTGGCCCTGGATGCGGCCCTGGAGGCCAACGGCTGGGATCCCCTCTGTTGGCAGGGCGGCTTCTTCGTCACCGTGTCCACGCCGGAACCCGAGGCGGTCAGCGGCCGCCTCAAGGCCGAGGGCGTCTTCACCGTGCCCTTGCCGGAGGGCCTGCGCGTGGGCCTCTGCGGCCTGCGGGCGGCGGATACCCCCCGCTTTGCCGAGACCCTGCGCCGGGTTGGGAGCAGCCGCTGATTCGGTCTTGGAAACGGCCCCACCCTGAGGTATTCTGATCGACCGCGGGCGTATAACTCAGCGGTAGAGTGCTACCTTCACACGGTAGAAGTCCCAGGTTCGAATCCTGGTACGCCCACCAAAAACCCCTCGCCGGGGTCCCGGCGAGGGGTTTTTG
>CAIRAS010000329.1 GCA_903876615.1 uncultured Holophagaceae bacterium | reverse complement strand
GTGGCCCACGGCGACGGCGCGCTGTACCTAATCCCCACGGCCGAGGTGCCGGTCACCAACCTCTACCGGGACGAGATCCTGCCCGCGGAAGCCCTGCCCATGCGCCACTGCGCCTTCACCCCCTGCTTCCGCAGCGAGGCGGGCAGCTACGGCCGGGACACCAAGGGCATCATCCGCCAGCACCAGTTCCACAAGGTGGAGCTGGTCACCTTCGCCGCCGCCGATCAGGCCGAGGCCGATCTGGAGCGCCTCACCGCCGATGCCGAAGCCGTCCTTGAGGCCCTGGAGCTGCCCTACCGCCGGGTGCTCCTGTGCACGGGCGACATGGGCTTCAGCAGCCAGAAGACCTATGACCTCGAGGTCTGGTTGCCTTCGCAGAACACCTACCGCGAGATCAGCTCCTGCAGCTGGTTCGGGGACTTCCAGGCCCGCCGCGCCAACATCCGCCAGCGCGGCAAGGAGGGCAAGCCCGCCTTCGCCCACACCCTCAACGGCAGCGGCCTGGCCGTGGGTCGCACCTGGGTGGCGGTCCTGGAGAACTACCAGCAGCCGGATGGCAGCATCCGCGTACCCAAGGCGCTGCAGCCCTATGTCGGCGCCGAGGTGATCCGCTGACGACGGCGCCTCTCCTGACCGTCGAGGGCCTGGGCCTTCAGCGGTCCAGGCGCTGGCTCCTGCGAGACCTGAGCTTCCACGTGGCCCCGGGCGAGGCTTTGGGATTGGTGGGGCCCAGCGGGGCCGGGAAGACCACCCTGCTGGAGTTGGTGCTGGGCCTGCGGGAGCCCACCGAGGGGCGCATCGCGCTGGCGGGCGAGCCCTGGTCGCCCCTGCCGGAGCGCCTGCGCCGCCCCCGCCGACCGCTCCTGCAGGCGGTCTTCCAGGACGCTGCGGGCAGCCTGCCGCCGCACCGCACGGGCTGGGAGATCCTCCAGGAACCCCTGGCCATCTGGCGGCGAGGGACCGTCGCCGAGCAGCGCCAGGCCGCGGCGCGCATGGCCGCGCAGGTGAAGTTCCCAGAGGCGGCCCTGGCGCAGCGCCCGGCGGCCTGGTCCGGCGGGCTGGCCCAGCGGCTCTGCCTCGGGCGGGCCCTCATGCTGCAGCCGCGGCTGCTGGTGCTGGACGAGCCCTTCTCGGCCCTGGACCCGACCCTGGCGGTCGCCCTGCTGGCCCTGCTGCAGGACCTGAAAGCCCAGGGGACCACCCTGTTACTGGCCAGCCACGACGAAGCCTTTGTGGCGGAGCTGTGCGATCGTACGCTGCGGCTCTAGGAGCTACTCCTCGATCGGCGCCTGGGTGGCTTCGCTGTTGATGTAGATGCCGCCGAAGTGGCCCCAGAGGCTGCTGAGGCCCGGGCGCAGGCGGCCCTGCTGGTCCATGGCCTGCAGCTCGGCGGAGAGCAGCTTCTGGGCTTCCGTGCCCTGGATCTCCTGGATGAGGCTGCGGCGGGCTTCGAAGGTGAGGGCGGGCGCCGGCTCGCGGGAGGTCACGCGGGCCGCCCAGAGCTTGCCATCCTGGGCCCAGAGCAGGGGCGTCGTCTGGCCGACGGGGGTGTCCAGCAGGGCCTTGCGGATGCCGGGGTGGGTGGCCAGGTCGCGCAGACCGGCCAGGGGCGCGGCGGCTTGGTCCGTGACGGGGCCCACGGCCTGGAGACCGTTGGCCTTCAGCGCCTGCTGGGCCCGGGCCAGGGCCTGCTTGCGGGACTCTTCCAGGCGGTAGGCGCTCAGCACCTTGGCGCGGATCTCCTTGAAGGGCGGGACGGCCTCAGGCAGCTGCTCCTGCACCCGGAAGAGCAGGTGGCGGTCGGCGAAGGGCAGGGGCTTCGAGACCTCGCCCACCTTCAGGCGGAAGACCTCGCCCAGGATCTGGGACAGCTCGGGCAGGCCCTCGACCTGGGCCGTGGGCTCATTGCTGAAGGGCAGGCTGACCTGGGCGGGACTCCCGAGGCTCTTGGCTGCGGCAGCGAGGTCGCCGCCGTTGGCGCGCTTGCGGATCTGCTCCAGGCGCTCCTGGGCGCGGCTGGTGAAGCGCGTGTCGGTGAGCTCCTTGGCCAGCTGGGCCTTCATGTCCTCGAAGGATTTCTCGCGGCGCCCCTCCAGCTTGATGAGGTGGATGCCGAAGTTGGTGCGCACGGGCTGGCTGAGCTCGCCGGGCTTGAGAGCGGCGGCGGCATCGGTGAAGGGCTTCACCATCTTGGCTGCGTTGAACCAGCCGAGGTCCCCGCCGTTGCCCTTGGCGCTGGGATCTTCGCTCAGCTCCTCGGCGGCCTTGGCGAAGTCCTGGCCCTTGGCGAGGCGGGCGCGCAGCAGCTGGGCCTTGGCGGTGGCTTCGGCCATCTGGGCCTCGCCCTCGGCCTTGAACAGGATGTGCCGGGCCTTGAACTCGGTGGAGTCGGCCTTGCGGGCCTGGTAGGCGGCCTTCAGGGCGGCGTCATCGGCCTGGAGGTCCTTGCCGAAGGCGGCGCGGTCTACGGCCACGAACTGGATGACGCGGCGGGGCGGCTGCAGGAAGCGCTCGCCGCCGGCCTTGTAGAAGGCTTCCAGGATGGTGTCGCCGGGATCGGTCACGGTGGCGGGGAGGACGGCGAGGGTGGCCTGCTGGAAGCCGACCTTCTCGTTCTTCAGGCGGTTTTCCTGGGCCAGCCAGACCTCGTCCACAGGGATCTGGAGGGCGGCCTGCTGGATGAGCTTGGAGCGCAGCAGCTCTCCACGGAGGGCGTGCTCCTGGGCGGTGGGGTTGAAGCCCGTGTCCTGGAAGATCTGCTTGAGCTCGGCCGTGGGCTTCAGGTTGCCTCTGGCGTCCAGCAGCATGGGGTACTGGCGCAGGAAGGCCCGCAGCCGGGCGCCGACTTCTTCGTCGGTGACCACCACATGATGCCGCTCGGCCAGTTCCTCCATGAGCTTCTGGTTGACGAGATCCCGCAGGGCCTGGGACTGGACGAAGGGCCGGAGGGCCTCGGGGCTGGCCTGCTTCCCGTAGCGCTGGTAGAGCTCCTGCATGTGCTCGGCCATGTCCCGCATCAGCACCTCGCGGCCGAAGACCCGGGCCACGACGGTGTCGGGAGTATCCACCCGGCCCGAAGGCGCCAGGTAGGCTACAAGCCCCAGGAGCACGACGATCATGACCGCCGCCATGGGCGTGCGGTTGGATTTGAAGACTTGGCGGAAGGAACGCAGCATGCGGGGCTCCGGAAGGCGGACCTCACAGATTACCGCGAGAGGCTCCCTGGTTTACACTGGAATGCTGGAGAGGTTGAATGGCTGTCTTGCCCGTGCTCACCTGGGGGGATCCCCGGCTCAAACTGAACAGCAAGGACATCGGGGACTGGACCCCCGAGCTGGAGCAGCTGGTGGCCGACATGTTCGAGACCTCGCTGTTCGAGGAGGGGGTGGGCCTGGCCGCGCCCCAGGTCGGCGTGAACCTCAACCTGGCCGTCATCGACTGCTCCTGCGGCGAAGACCCGGACCAGCGGATCATCCTGATCAATCCTGAGATCATCCTGGAAGAGGGGGTGCAGAGCGGGTCCGAGGGCTGCCTCTCCATCCCCGGCATCCGGGAGGACCTGGAGCGCCCCCAGAAAGTGACCATCCGGAACCGGACCCGGGACGGCGGCTGGCAGGAGCTGACCGGCGAGGACCTGATGGCCCGGGCCTTCTGCCACGAGATCGACCACCTGCGGGGCCGGCTCTTCGTCGAGTATTTCGGACCGGTGAAACGCCAGTTCCTGCAGCGGAAATATCAGAAGCAGACCAAGGGATAGGAGCCTCGCCATGACGCGCATCGCGTTCCTCGGCACTCCCCGGGCGGCCGTTCCGGCCCTCCGGTCACTCGCTGAGGAGGGCATCGAGGCGGTGTTCTGCAATCCGGACCGGCCCGCGGGCCGGGGCCGCCACCTGGAGGCTCCGCCGGTCAAGGTGGCGGCCCTGGAGCTGGGCTTGGCCGTCCACCAGCCCCTGAGCTGGAAGGCACCCGAGACCCGCGAGCTCTGGGAGAGCCTGGCCATCGACCTGGCCGTGGTGGTCGCCTACGGCCACCTCCTGCCGCGCTGGATGCTGGACGGCTGCTCGGGCGGGGTCTGGAACCTGCACTTCTCCCTGCTGCCCCGCTGGCGCGGTGCCGCGCCCGTGAACCACGCCCTCTTGGCCGGGGACGAGGAGACCGGCGTCAGCCTCATGAGGCTCTCCCCAGGCTTGGACGAGGGACCGGTGCTGGCCCAGTGCCACCGGGACATCAGCCTGCAGGCCACCGCCGAGAGCCTGCTCGCGGAGCTCTCTCGGGATGCCGCCGACCTGCTCATGGACCAGCTGCCCCTGCTCCTGAGCGGCTGCGCCCTGCCCGTCGAGCAGTGCCACGAGCGGGCCACCTTCGCCCCCAAGCTCCGGAAGGACATGGGGCACCTGGACTGGCGCCAGCCCGCCGCGGACCTGCACCGGCAGGTGCGGGCCCTCTGGCCCTGGCCTGGCTCGGACCTCCAGGTGGAGGAGCAGGTCCTCAAGGTATGCGGCGTGGGCGCCCTGCGCACCTGCTATCGCGACCCCGGCCAGCTGCTGTGGGGCAAGGAGGGGGCCTGGCTGACCACCCCGGAAGGCGCCCTGGAACTCACCCAGCTCCAGCGCCCCGGCAAGCCCGTGCAGCCCGCCCTGCAGGCCCTGCAGCCCTGGGGCGCCACCGGCAGCCGTAGTCTGGCCTGATACGGGCTCGCCGAAAAAATCAAAGGATCGCCACCAAGGCACCAAGACACCAAGAAGGACAACTGCCAAAGCGGCTAACCGTGAAGACAGGGTGTTGCAGCTTTTCTTGGTGCCTTGGTGGCAAAGATTTTTTGTCTTTTCAAAATGGCAAGTTGACCAGAGTCGGGGCGGCTCTACGCCAGGCGCGCGGCGACGTCGCGGTAGTCGGGATCCAGGTTGTGGACGGCCTGGAACTCCTGGGCGGCCAGGCCCGGGTGGCCCTGCTGGAGGTGGATCTCGGCCAGATCGTAGCGCAGGCCGATGCTGTCCTCTGGCGGGAAGCCCGGGGCCAGGATGCCCTTGCGGAGCCACTCCACGGCGGTGTCCAGGTCGCCCCGGGCCTGCTCACAGATGCTGAGCATGGAGCAGCACTCCAGGGTGCGCTCGGGGTCGCCCATGGCGATCTTGAACTCCTCGATGGACGGCTCGATGAGCTGCATCTCCTTGTAGGCGATACCCAGGTTGTAGTGGGTGTCGTAGTCGTCGCCCTGGACCTGCTTCTCGACGCCCTCTCGGAAGGCGCTGAACAGCTCGTCCACGGTCTGGACCTTCTCCACCATGCTGGTGGTGTCGTGCATCTCCTCGCCTTCGCCGGTGTCCATGAGCGCGGTGCCCAGGACGTCGGTGAGATCGAAGAAGGAGTTGGCGAAGTCGCCGTCCTCAAGGGCGCCAGCCTTGGCGACGTGTCCCAGCTTCTGCAGCGCCAGCTCGGCACGCTGGAAGCGGACCTCCAGTTCCGGGTGCCCCGGGAACTGGCGGAGGGCGGCTTCGAGTTCGATCTTGGCTTCTTCGGGGCTGCCGTAGTCCAGCTGGAAGTCGATGTCGCCCAGGAGGCTCTCCAGCTCCTCGGGGATGGCAACCGGTGGGACGGGCGCTTCGGTAGCCGGCTCCGGCAGCGCTGAGAGGGCCGCGACAACCTCGGGCTCCAGCTGGCGGGTGGGCATGGGCGGCAGGGGCGCCGTGGGGGAAGCGGTCAGGTCGTAGGCGAAGCCGGGGGCCGTGTCCTCACTGGGGGACGCTCCCATCCAATCCAGGTCCGGAACCTCAGCCGCCATGGGCTCAGGCAGGGGCACCGCTTCCGGGAGCTCCAGGGCGGAGAAGGGATCGGGCGGCAGCGCCCCCAGGTCGGGAAGCTCCGCGAGGCTCGCTCCCAGGGCAATGGTCTCCGGGGGGGCGAAGGGAGCCTCCGTAGCCAGGTCCAGCTTGATCGGGATCTCCGCCTCGTCGGGGAGTGGCTGTACCGGGGGCGGTGGGGCGGCGTACAGAGGGACCGCTTCGGGCAGGCCCATGGACCGGCGGTGGATGCGGGTGGAGCCGGGGAAGAGCTGCTCCGCCATGTCCAGGAGGTGGGCAGCTTCTCCCTTCTTGCCGACGGCGGCAAGGGCCTGGGCACTCTGCACGTACTGCATCTGCACCTGGGTCAGGCGCCCTGTGCTGCGATGAACTGTGGCAATGGCCTCGATGAGGGTGAGGTCCTCGGGATCCAGCTCCAGCGCTTTCTTGTAGGTCTCGATGGCCCGCTCGGGACTCCCGCTACGGAGCATGGCCTCCGCTTCGCGCGAGAACTGCTCGATGCGCAGACGCTGGATCGGATCCACCTCGGTCTCGCGCCCGTGGCGGGTGATCTCGCGGCTGGGCCGCCCGTCGAAGCCCAGGGCCTGGGCTCCGATGCCCTCCTGGGCGGCAGGCTGCCGCACGGCGTCGGGCACCACGCCGAGGGCTTGCAGCTGCGTGGCGACGCTGGCGGCCAGAGCCTGGTCGTTGTTCTGGAGGGCCAGCGCGTAGGCGCTCTGGAGGGCCTGGACCTGCTCCGACCGGTTGCCGCTCTGGTGGGCGATCTCGGCCAGGAGCAGCCAGGCCTCGCTGCCGAGGTGGTCCTGGAGCGCGGCGTGCAGGCAGCGGCTCACGGGGTCGCCCGAGCCGCGGCGGGCGAGCTCCCGGGCGATGGGGGCGAACAGCCTCAGGCCCTCGTCGGAGCGGTCCGCGTTCACCAGGTTGCGCAGCGCCCGCTCGCAGAGGGGCAGGGATTTCTCTGGCAGCTGGGCAACCTCTGCCAGGGCCTCCAGGGCCCGATCCGGGTGGCCGCTTCGCAGCTCGATTTCGGCCAGGGCCTCCAGCAATTCGGGGTTGCGGGGATTGATCCCGAGCCCCTCGCGCAGGTGCTCGGCGGCGGTGCTGTAGTCCCCCTGGATCACGCCCAGGCGGCTCTGGGTCAGGTAGACCTGGGGGGTGGAGATCATCGCCTTGGCGCGCTCGAGGATCTGGCTGGCCTCCACGTGCATCTGCTCCATGGCCAGGGACTCGGCCACTTCCAAGTAAATGCCCGCAGCCTTGTCCTTCAGGCCCTCCTTGTTGTAGAGGTCGGCCAGCCGGACCTTCATCTTCAGGTTCTTGGGGTCGAGATCGACGACCTTGTTGAACTCCTCCAGGGCGCGCTTGATGAGCCCCTTCTTCTGGAAGGACTCCGCCACCGACAGGTGGATCCGCACCGCGTCCGCAGGCCGGTTCATCTGGCGGTAGAGGTCCGCCAGACGCTGTGCCGCATCGATGTCCTCGGGTGCGTTGCGCACCACCTTCTGGAAGATGGCCGCGGCCCGGGCATGGAAGCCGTCCCGCTCGTAGGCAGCGCCCAGGCGCTTGTGGATCTCCACGCCTTCCTTGATCCGGCCGATCTGAACGCTGAGGTCGCCGATCTGGTTCAGAGTGTTGAAGTCCTTGGGGTTGTCCTCGATGAGTTTCTGGAACTCCTCGATGGCCCGCTCAACGCGGCCGGCGGTTAGGTGCCGGTCGGCTTCTTTCTTGACTTTGATCCGGTCGATGGCCATTCAAACGCCTCAGGAATTCTGGCGGGGTTCGAAAAGTGTAGGCGGGGCGGCCCGGAATGGATAGAACTACTGGAAATGGCTGCCCGTAAAGCTGTGGGGCAACAGATTTTCCAAGTGATGCAGACATCGTGTATGGCGGTTGGCGAGCAACACCGGCAGGGTGGCTGCAAATTCAACCAGGGCCTGGCGACAGGCACCGCAGGGTGGGGTCAGCTCGGCCACGTCCGTGACCACCACCGCGGCCACCAGGCCCCCCGGCCGGAGGCCGGCAGCCACGGCGGCGCTCAAGGCTCCGCGCTCGGCGCAGAGGGTGACGGGGTAGGCGGCATTCTCCACATTGCACCCGGCCACCACCTCGCCGGTGGCCGTGAGCAGGGCCGCGCCCACCCGGAAGTGGGAGTAGGGGGCATGGGCGTGCTCCCGGGCTTGCCAGGCCGCTTCCAGCAGCGGAGTCCAGGACGGGGAGAGCGGATCATCAAACACCAGAGCCTCCAGGGGCTATCAGCTTATCGGAGCTTCCGCCGCGCGGCTGATTCCGAGCGCACCTTCGCCGGTTCCGGCCGCCTGGGCCAGGGCCAGGGCGCGCCAGCAGGGGGTGTGGCCGCGGACCTCCCGGACACCCTCGGGGTCATGCAGCTCCAGGCTGATGGCCCGCTTCTGCAGCCGCGCCTGCAGGACCGCACCCGAGAGGCGCTCCAGCTCGCGCTCGAAGGGCCGACCGGGACCCCAGGCCCGCAGGTCGAGCCGCAGGTGCATGCCCATGGGCCGGTCCTCCTCGAAGGTCCGCACCCAGGGCTGCCCGCGCTGGGCGGTGCGCTTCCAGTGGACCCGGCCGGGCGCGTCGCCCTGCCGCAGGGGCCGGGTGCCTTCGGGGCTGCTGGTCCCCTCCTGCGCCTGGCTGCGGCGGCCCTCGCCGCGCCAGCTCGAGGGCGCGGCGGACGGTGTGCGGGGGTGGGGCAGGATCAGCAGGGACTGATCCAGCTCCAGGATCCGGGCCTTCTCCATCAGGCCGAAGGGAAAGCAGGTGCGCAGCTCCAGGGTGCGGACGCGGGTCCAGCCCCGGTGGCCCGCCCGGGCGTGCAGCACGACGAGGGTCTCCCCCGTCCGGCTGTCCCGCTCCAGGAAGCCGGGCTGTACGGTGGCGTCGTCCAGGGCGAGATGCAGCTCGAGGCCCCGGATGCGCCCCTGCCCCCCGTCCCGCAGCTGCAGCCGGAGACCGCCCCGCATCCGGGCGAAGAGGCTGCCCGCCTCCAGTCCCGCCACCTGGAGTCCCTGGAGGGCCCGGCGGCTGAGGATTCCCGAGACGAGGAACAACCCCAGCATCAGGGCGAACACCAGGTAGAGCAGGTTGTTGCCGGTGTTCACGGAGAAGGCCCCGACCGCCAGCAGGGCCAGGAGGTACTGGGTTCCCAACCGCGTGAGCGACAGGCGCAGGCGGCGATCGTTCCAGAGCTGCATGGCTCCAGACTAAGCTCGGAAGGCCCCTGATAGCATGGGTCTTCTCCCAAGGCCCCCATGCTGAACCGACTGTTCCGTACCAAGACCCTCGAGCAGCTCCGGGCCAGCGCGGAGGAACCCGAGCACCAGCTGAGCAAGACCCTCGGCACCTTCGAGCTCACCATGTTCGGCATCGGCGCCATCATCGGCGCTGGGATCTTCAGCTCCATCGGCACTGCCGCGGCTGGCAACCTCGCCGACGGTC
>CAIRAS010000328.1 GCA_903876615.1 uncultured Holophagaceae bacterium | reverse complement strand
CCGCTGGCGGCTGATGCACCAGTCCGGCCGGCCCGCGATCATGGCCTGGATGCGGTTCTGGCCCTGGGCAGGCACCCACTGGGTCTGCTCCACACCTTCGATGCCCAGCTCGCGGAGGGTCCGGCCCTTCCCGACCAACTCCGAGTCCATGGTGATGAACCACTGCTCCGTGGCGCGGAAGAGGATGGGGGTCTTGGTGCGCCAGCAGTGGGGGTAGCTGTGGACCAGGGTCTCGTCGTGCAGCAGGCTCCCGTCCCGCCGCAGGCGCTCCACCACCAAGGGGTTGCAGTCGAAGATGTTCTTGCCGACCAGCTCCGGGTCGTTCACCGCCGGCACGAACTTTCCGTCCGGCCCCACGAGCTGGAGCAGGCCCAGGTGGTGGGCCAGGTTGAAGTCGTCCACCCCATGATCTGGGGCCGTGTGCACCAGGCCCGTGCCCGTGTCCGCAGTGACATAATCCGCGAGGAGGACGGGGCTCTCCCGGTCGAGCCAGGGGTGGCGAGCCACCAGGGTCTGGAACTCCTTTCCACGCCGTATCTCAACCGTGTGCAGTGTTTCTACCAATTTCTTCGAGAAGTCTTCCAGGAGGGATACGGCCACCACGAAGTGCCGTTCCCCAGCCCGCACCACCGCGTATTCCAGGTCCGGATGCATGGCGATAGCCAGGTTGCTGGGCAGGGTCCAGGGCGTGGTGGTCCAGATGGGGAGCAGCAGGGGCGTCGGCAGTTCCATGCGCCGGGCTTCGGCCTCGGGCACCGGGAAGGCCACGGTGACTGCGGCGCTGCTCTTGTCCGCGTACTCCACCTCGGCCTCGGCCAGGGCAGTCCGGGCGCCATAGCTCCAGTGCACGACCTTCAGCTTGCGGGTCACGGAGCCGCTCTCGAAGAGCTTGGCCAGGTGCCGCACGGTCTCCGCCTCATAGAGCGGATCCATGGTCACGTAGGGACGCTCCCAGGCGCCCAGCACCCCCAGGCGCTGGAAGGCCGTGCGCTGGGTATCGATCCACTTCTGGGCATAGACGCGGCAGCGCTGCAGGAACTCGGCGCGACTCAGCTCCCGGCGCTTGGGGCCGAGGTCTTTCTCGACCGCGTGCTCGATGGGCAGGCCATGGCAGTCCCAGCCCGGCACGTAGGGCGACTCGTAGCCCTCCATCCAGCGGGACTTCACCACCACATCCTTGAGGATCTTGTTGAGGGCGTGCCCCATATGGATGGCGCCGTTGGCGTAGGGCGGCCCATCGTGCAGAACTTCGCGGCCCTTGCCCTTGCCGGCGGCATTGTCAGCCTGCCGCTTCGCCTCGATGCGGGCGTAGAGGCCCTCGGCCTTCCAGCGCTCGAGTCGCTTCGGCTCCCGCTGAGGCAGGTCCGCCTTCATGGGGAAATCGGTTTTCGGAAGAAAGACCGAATATTTTTTAACCGGAGCTTGCTCGCTCATCGGCGCCCTCGTGCGTCGGGGGGCGCACCCAAGCGCCCCGGGGTTGATCTTCCAGTTCACCACGGAACCCCTGCCATCACAAGGGAAAGGACCCGCATGGCGGGTCCTTTCAGCGGGTTCGCAACGGATCAGAGCTGGCTGGTGCAGTGCTTGCAGCGGGTGGCTTTGAGGGGCACTTGCTCCAGGCAGGCGGGGCACTCCTTCGTGGTCGGCAGCAGCGGGGCCTCTTCCTTCTTCTTGGTGACCCGCTCCAGCAGCTTCACCAGCACCAGGAAGATGACGAGGGCGATGATCAGAAAGTTGACAGTGGCCCCGAGCACCGCGCCGATGCGGAACTTGCCGAGGACCCACTCCTCCCACTTGATGTTGGCGGGCAGCACGTAGCTGACCAGCGGCATCACAATGCCGTCCACGAAGGCGGTGACGATCTTGCCGAAGGCGCCGCCCACGACCACGGCCACGGCCAGGTCAATGACATTGCCCTTCATAATAAACGCCTTGAATTCATCCTTGAGCGACATGACGGGTCCTCTCTCAAAGTCCGGCGGGGGCCGTGGCCCCCGCCGGTACCTGCGGGTTCTTTCGGGCTACTTGGGGGCCGGACCTTCGACGATGCCAGTGACGGTCTTGCGGACCTCGACCTTGCCATCGCTCACCTTCACGTCGATCTCGACGCGGCGGTTCTTGGCCTGGCCTTCCTTGGTGGCGTTGTCGGCGATGGGCTGGTCGGGGCCCACGCCCACGGTGCTCACCCGGGCGGCGGGAATGCCGGAAGCCACGAGAACCTTGGCCACCGAGTCAGCCCGCTGCTTGCCCAGGGCCTTGTTCAGGGCCTTGCCACCCAGGGACGAGGTGTGGCCGCTCACCGTGAGAGTGTACTCGCCGGGGTAGGCCTTGAGCCCATCAGCCACCTTCTGGATGGCGGCAACGGCGTCAGGCCCCAGCTCCGCCTTGTTGTTGGCAAAGTGGAGGACGGCTTCATCCAGCACGATGCGGGCGGGCGGCGGGGGCGGCGGAGGCGGCACCGGCTTGGCGACCACCGGCGGTGCCACAGGAGCTGGCGGGGGGGGCGGTGGCGGCGGGGGTGCTACGGGCTCCGGCGCGGGCGCTGCCACGGGAGTGGGAGCCGGGGCCGGGGTGGAAGGAGCGGGGGGCGCTGGCGCGGCCTTGCCGCCGCCCCAGGTATAGCCCAGCCCCAGGGAGATCAGGTACTCCGTACGGGATTTTGGCAGTTCCACGCGGACCGCCTTGGCCCCCAGGTCCAGGAGGAAGTTGTCCGCGGGCTTGCCCAGGAGGCCGAGCCCGGCGTGGTAGTTGAAGCGCGTCGTGCTGTCGCTCTTGGTGGAATAGGGCGAGCCGATGTTGGTGCCGCCCAGGCCGGCCGCCAGGTAGGGATACCAGTTGGCGGCGCCCGGACGGAGGTTGTAGAGCCCTGACAGCAGGGTGTGGGTCTGGGTGGCCGAGACGGCCCCCGGAGCGTCCAGCTTCAGGTCGTTGCGGATGGCGCGGAGGTCGATGCCCCAGGTGTCCGTGTACCAGTGGCCCACGCCCAGCCCGAAGTGGGTCTGGTCCTTCATCTTGAACCCGCCGATTTTGGCATCGGAGTCGAAGGTGGTCTGGCCGACATAGCCGGCCACCCAGGCGGTGCCCTGCTGGGCGGAGAGGCTGAGCGCGCTGCCAGCGATCAGGAAAAGGAGCGTTTTTTTCAAGGGTGTCCTCCAGAGACAGGTGGTGTGACTTCAATCACAGCGTAGGACTGGAGGGGCAATTCGTGCAAGATTATTTTCATTATTCTTTGCGTCCAAGTCTCTTTGTTACTCACCTTTGGATATTTTATGATTTGTTTTTTTTCGATTAGATAAATATTATATCTAATTAATTATCATCCGTTTAGATCACCGAATTGGCCGCCTTTAGCTCCCGGGGCTTCCCCGCGGGGGAGCCCGCGCCCAAGGCGCGGGTCCGGAAAAACCGGACCACGGTGAGAACTCGGTTGGCCTCACGAATCGACGCAGACAAGCGCGAGAAGACACCCAGAAGCGGGACTAGGCAGTCCCCCTTCTTGGCGTCTTGGTGTCTTGGTGGCGATGGCCGTAATTTAGGTTCATCGCGCTTTACCGGGGAAGGCGACTCTGGTTTTCGCCAAGTCCCGGCTCCGAAACCTGGCTAAGCACCGGAAACAGATCGTCACCCAGGCACCACGACATGGACCGTATCTGCGGAGCACCTGCGCCT
>CAIRAS010000327.1 GCA_903876615.1 uncultured Holophagaceae bacterium | reverse complement strand
GGTCGTTACGCCCGTAAGTTTCAGCGCCTCATTGCCCTGAGGCAAAAAATCCAGATTGTTCAGAGAGGCTGATTTGATAGCACTAACTGGTGTAGCGGTGCCATCGCCAAAGAGGATGTTGCTGCCGTTAGAGGAGACGCGCACCGTGGGATAAGTCACACCCGTAGGTTTGCTGTCCCAATAGGCGGAACCCAACTGCCCGGTCCAGGTGGTTCCAGCAGGCTTCCACAGACTGGCGTCACCACCTGCTGTGGGCCAGATGCCGAGCACTGGATTGGTGTTGGCGGCGTTGTTGGCCAACTGCAACCAGCCCAAGGCGTTCAGAGAACTGTGTGCCAGACGATCGCCGTGCATGTCGGTGTTGCCATAACTGGTCGCCGCCGAGCCGGTGATGACCGTGAAATCCAAGCCACTGGAGACGTAGCCACCGTAGACGTTGTTGTAGGTAGACGGGGCCAGGGCACCCATGCCCAGGAACATCATGGTTGGGGTGCCACTCGTCTCGAATCGGCAGCCATAGAAGGCGTTCATCGTGCCGCCCTTGATGCAGACAAAAGCCTCCTGAGCGTTGCCTTCCAGGTCCGAGCCGTAGAAGTTGACCATGTTGGGCAAGGAGCCGAAGGTGGAACCCTCCCCCACAATCTGGACCGTGGTGGACGATGGGTCAGCGACCAGAGTTGCGCCACCTGCACCCACGGAGTTAGCAGCGACCGTCAAAGTGGTGGTGCCAACCGCCGTCACACGGTAGGTGGCATTGTTGCTGGCTGTGCCGGTAAGGCCAGTGACAATGACGTTCTGCCCAACATAGAAGTTTGCGGTGGTGAAGTTACCAGCCCCCCAGGTAAAGACATTGGGGGAGAGGGTGAGAGCGATAGACTGGTTGGCTCCAGTAGTGGTGGCCGCAGGGGTTGCATAGTCCTTGATGTAAACCGAATAGCAGAACGGGTTATTGGTGCCATCGCCTCCAGACAAGGAGGTTTTCCCGCCCCAGACATTGCTGTCATTGATGTAGCCGGAGGAGTTCAAGGGCTCGAAGCGCATGGACTTTTGGTTGTCGAGCAGGAGACCCGGGAAATACTGGTTCTCCGAGCAACCCATGCCCTGGGCAGCAACCCAAATACCATTGGCCCAATTGGCCGCGCCTTCAAAATGGAATTCGGAAGTTTGGCAATTCAGGATCTGGATGCCTGTGGAATTTGGGTTGGCATACCAGTTGTTGTAGTTGGTCTTGGTGCAGCGGACGAACGGGAACCAGCAGAACTTGTTGTAGGTGATGGACCCAGCCACGCCATAAGTGACAGCGGTCCCGGTGAAGTCCTGGGGCGAAGTCAGATACGCCCCGATGCCCATGATGTTGCTGCTCAGGGTCAGACCGGTAGCGTGGTAGTAGGTCTTCCCGGGCGTGAAGTAGAGCACGTTCTGGCTGAGGTATATGGTGGACCCGGTAGAAGCATAGGCATCAGCGGCCTGAATGGCGGTCGTATCATCCGTGGTCCCATCGCCCTTGGCCCCAAAGGCTTCGGGCATGACCCTGGTGGCATCCATCCAGACCTGGAGTGACTGGTTGGTTGTGCCCCCGCCCCTCTTGTAGGTGACAAAAGAGGGTGTGCCACCACCCCCGCCGAAAGTAGGAGAAGCTGCCCCAGGATTGACCTGAGCCAGCGCCACCACGGCGGTGGCCAGGAAGACGAGGAAGACTTTCAGCCAGGCGCGCATCTCAGCTCCAGGAAAGTTGGCCGGTCACGACCGTGCCGTTGATGTGACTGGCGCCAAGGCGCAGCCGAATCCAGCCGCCCCCGCGCATGGGCACGAAGCCATCGCCGGTCAGAGAACCGGTCAGGTTCTGGCTGGTCCAGACGTTGGGGACGTAGGTGCCATAGGTCAGGGAGTTGGCATAGTCGCAGCGGCAGTCGGCCAGCGTGGCGCTGGAGTCGTGCTCGACATGGACGAAGCCGGGGTTGCCGCCCATGGGCACCCGCACCCAGGGCCCGACGTCACCCACGTTGACCAGAGGGGTCGGGGTCAGGTCCACCAGGTCCGGCGTCCCGTAGTTGGCGAGCATGGTGGCGAAATCGGCGGCTCTGGTCATGGCGTCTGGCTCCTTAGGCTAGGGTTCCACCGCAGGCGGTGTAGTGGTCGAGCAGGTTCTGCAACTTGTTCTCGTGCTGGCCGTAGCCGGCCCCAGGCAGACTGGCCCAGATGTGGGCGCAGAGGGAGATGGCTTCCGCAATGTGCCCAGCCTCGATCAGGGGCAGCGCGTGGCACTCCTTGATCTGCTGAACGGCGATGGCGTCCTGGGACTCGGGGGAGAAGTCCGGCAGGCCCAACTGGGCGCGGTACGGCTCATAGTAGCGGGCCATCAGCTGATAACGGCCGGCCGCCGTGGAAGCCAAGGTGGGCGACAGGTGGACCAGGATGTCCGGGTGCTTAGAGTAGTCGTTGAACAACTGGCCGCCGACGATGACGTCGTAGCCGTCGTTGGTGCCGTAGGCCACCGTGCCCTCGGAAAAGGCCAGGGTATCCAGGAAGGCTGCGAGGTTTGGGCTGAGATTGGAGAGAGTGGCCATGTATGGCTCCTTACATTTCAACGAAAAGGACCGCATTGACCAGCGTGAGCATGATGGCCTCAGTAAGGGAACCATTTGGTCTGGGCGTGGATGTATACGAACCGCACAGGGACGTTGGCCACGATGGCACCCGCAGCGGGAGCGCCGACAAAGGTTGCACCCGCGCTCACCCACGTAAGCGCGGAGGCGATGGTAGTGCCAAAGCAGACCGTCATCACTTGGCCATCAATGGCAGCAGCTGCTGCGGGAAACGTAACCGTGATCGTGGCGGCAGGAGTTGCCACGTAGGTGTAGCGAGTGGAAATGGTTACGGCCGTAACCGAAGCGGTGGAGTTGTAGGTCTGAGCCCAGTAGTAGACGTTGTTGGCGTAAACCCCATAGGCGTAAACGCCGGTCCACCGGCGGGACGAAGTGCCGACGCCATAGGTGTTGTCGCTGAGAGGCTGAAGGGTTCCCCCCAACTGGTGGTGGAGCGCGTAGGACCCGGCCATGTTCAACCACTGAATGTAGACGTCCTGGTTGGTGTTCTGGCTCATGAACTTGAATATGCCCGAAATGCTCTTTTCTAAATCGAACTGGCCACCGGTCCCCTCATCGCCACCGATCCGGATCCCGGCTCCGGCCACACCGCTGAAAGCGACCTTGCCCTGGGCCATGCGCCAGTAGTTCGCATCCGCATCGTAGTTCTGGATGAGATTGCCGCAGAAGCCCAAGGTCTTGGTGGAGTTGTCCGTGGTGATGCCCGAGGTGGTTTTGATCTCGTTGCCGATGGCGTATGTGTCTAGGTAGACGTCGGCCGTCACTGAGGCTTCAGAATACGTCTCGATCAGGTTGGATACGGTGCCGACGTAGACGCCATATCGGCCGCTGGTCTGGGCGCAGATCCCATGGAACATGTGCGCCCGGGGACTGTTCGCGGCCCCGGCGCTGGCGCCCATGGAGAGATGCAACCCGTCTCTAACGTTGGAATTCAAGTCGATGAAGCCGCTGGAGGACCAGGCGTTGGCGTTGGCCGTATCGGTGGTGAAGTTGATGCCGTCCTGGCCACAGGTGTTGACGGTTACGTCGCGGAAAGATCCGAGGTTGCCGTTGCGGACGCAGATACCATTCAGGCCGGCGTTGGCGACGATCAGGTTGAACAGGCTGTCCCGCCCCTGGCCGATGGTCCCCGCTGCATTGCCCACATCGATCAAATTGTTGGTGTGGGTGCCGCTCTTGGTGATGGATAGATCGCCCAAGGCGTCCCACCCGCTCATAAGAACGCCGAGGACGTCGGCGCTGACGGTGATGGTGGTGTTCTGGCGACCGGCACCCACAAGGGAACCGCCCACAGGAATAGTGATGGTTCCGGAGGTCTTGTAATTACCCTGGGGCAGAAATACCTTTTTGCCATAGGCAAGGGCGCTGTTGATGGGCGCGGTGGAATCGTTGGTCCCAGTGGGGTCAGCCCCGAAATCCACGGCGCTCACGAAGTCCTGCAACTTGGCGTTGACACTGCGGCTCACCGAACCGGGGTAGCTGCCGAGATAATTGATGCCCGCCGCCGTGCCGGAATAGGGCACCCCAGGCCAATTCTGGACCGCCGTGCCGCTGGCGTTCCAGCCCAGCATCTGGCCCGCAACCGGGATAGGAAGGGCGCCGCTCACCGCCGTGATATTAGCGGGGATCGTCAGCGCCCGGCTCTGGACCTCGGCCAGCGCCTGGATCTGCATCTCCAGGTTGTCGAACTCGGTCACGATACTGGCCGTGTTCAGGGGCCCCGAGCCCGGCAGGATCAGCTCCTGGGTCAGGGCAGGGGACCGGATGATGCTGATCTTCTGGGTGCTGGTGGGTGGCACGGGCAGCACCAGGGAGGTGGGCGCGCCCAGGAGCGTGATGCTGCCGCCCAAAACGTTCCCGGCCCCGGCCACGGTGTAGTCCGTGCCGTAGACCAGGAGTGTGGGCACGCCCGTGACCACGGTGGTGTAGTCCGTCAGCCAGACCTGCAGGTCGGCGTTCTGGAGGAAGTAGTAGGGGAACTGGAAGACGGAGACGGCGCC
>CAIRAS010000326.1 GCA_903876615.1 uncultured Holophagaceae bacterium | reverse complement strand
CGCAAGGTCAAGAAGCGCGATTTCCGCCGCCTCTGGGTCGTGCGCATCAGCGCCGCCTGCACCCAGAACGGCACCAGCTATTCCAAGTTCATGGGCGGTCTGAAGAAGGCCTCCGTGGATCTCGACCGCAAGATCCTCGCGGATCTCGCCGTTCGCAATCCCGAGGCGTTTACCAAGCTCGTGGCCGTGGCCAAGGGCTGATCGCGAAGCAGCACGTCGCAGACACCCGAAAGGCCGCGTGAGCGGCCTTTCTCTGTTCTGACTCCCCACTCGAGGACCCCATGGACCAGCTGCTGCCGCCTGAAATCGTCGAGGCGGGCCAAACCTTCCCCGCCGCGCTGGCCGCCTGTGGCGACCTGGATGCCCTGCTGCGCCTGAAGGGTGCCTTCGTGGGCCGCGAGGCCAGTTACGCGACGCGCCTCATGGAGCTGCTCAAGATTGCGCCGAAGGAACAGAAGCGCGAGCTCGGCGCCGCCATCAACGGCCTCAAGCAGCAGTGGGAGGAGGGCCTCAAGGCGCGTCAGGCGGAGCTCGAAGCCACGAAGCGGAAGCTCGGTGCCCTCGCGGCCGCCTGGGATCCCGCCCTGCCACCGCCCCAGCCGCCGTGCGGTGCCCTGCATCCCCTGAACCGCCTCATGGACTGCCTGGTGGACGTCTTCCGGCCCATGGGTTTCCACGTCGAGGAAGGCCCTGAAGTCGAGACCGAGGCCCACAACTTCGACGGCCTGAACATCCCCGAGGACCACCCCGCGAAGGCCAGCTCCGACACCTTCTACCTGGCGGCGCATCCCGAGCTGCTGCTGCGCACCCACACCAGCCCGGTGCAGGTGCGCACGTTGCTGCGGGTGGCGCCGGAGCTCGCCGCGCGCGGCGGCATCCGCTTCCTCGCGCCGGGTCGCGTCTACCGCAAGGACGAGATCGATCCCACCCACAGCCCCATGTTCCACCAGGTGGAGGGCATGCTGGTGGGCCACGGCATCGGCATGCAGCACCTGAAGGGGACGCTGGAATATGCGCTGCGCGCCCTGTTCGGTCCCGACACGGAGATCCGCCTGCGGCCTTCCTACTTCCCCTTCGTGGAACCCGGCTGTGAGGTGGACGTGAGCTGCCCGCTCTGCGGCGCCAAGGGCTGCCGGGTGTGCAAGGGCTCCGGCTGGGTCGAGATCCTCGGCGCCGGCCTGATCCATCCCAACGTGCTGGCCTACGCCGGTATCGATCCCAACGAGTGGTCCGGCTGGGCCTTCGGCATGGGCGTCGAGCGCATGGCCATGATGCTCAGCCAGACACCGGATCTGCGCCTGTTCTTCGAGAACGACCAGCGCTTCCTCAAGGCCATGGGAGGGCTCGACTGATGTGGATCGAACGCAAGGTCCTGGCCCAGGAGATCCCCGCCGCCGCAGCACTGGACACGCGCCAGCTCTGTGAGACGCTCGCTGCCCTAGGCTTCCCCGTCGATGGGGTGGCTACCCTCGAGGGCACGGAGTCGCTGGACGTGGACATCACGGCCAACCGCGGGGATGCCATGTCCCATCGGGGCATCGCCCGTGAGCTCGCCGCGAAGCTGCAGCAGCCTCTAGCACCCATCGCCACTGGAGCTGTCTCGGAGGGCGAGGCGCTGGTCCCGGTGCGGCTGGAGGCCGAGGCCTGCCCCATCTACGCCACGGCCGTGCTGGAGCTGGGCGAGGGGATCACCCCCGAGGCGGTCCAGTCCTTCCTGCGGGCCCTGGAGGCCAGTCCCAAGCGGCTGCCGGCGGTGGATGCCTCCAACGAGCTGCTGCTGCGCTACGGGCACCCGACCCACGCCTTCGATGCCGACGCCATCCGCGGTGCCGTCTCCGTGCGCTGGGCGAAGGCCGGGGAGACCCTGGCGACCCTGGACGGCGTGACCCGGACGCTCACGGAGTGCGACCTCGTCATCGCCGACGAAGCCGGCCCCATCGCCCTGGCGGGCGTCATGGGCGGCGACGGCACCAAGGTGACCGAGGCCACCCGCCGCGTACTCCTGGAGAGCGCCTGGTTCGAACCGAAGGTGGTGCGGGCCACGGCCCGCCGCCACAGCCTGCACACCGACGCCTCGCACCGCTTCGGCCGGGGGGCGGATCCCGCCATGGCTCGGGTGGCCCGCGACCTGCTGGTGGCGCGCCTCCAGGCCTGGTGCCAGGCGAAGCTGATCGGCGCCTGGACCGCGGGCGCGGTGCCCGCACCTTCGGCGCCGGTGGAGCTGGGCCTGGCCCTGCTCGCCCGGGTGGCGGGTGAGGCCGTGCCCCTCGCGGCCGCCCAGGAGGCGCTGTCCCGGCTGGGTTGCGTCGTGACGGCGGCGGGCGATCGGCTCTGCGTCGTGCCCCCCACCTGGCGGCATGACCTGGCCATCGCCGAGGACCTCGCCGAGGAGGTCCTGCGCCTGCGGGGCTACGAGCACATTCCCTCGGTGCTGCCGCCCATGGAGGGGCCGCCCGAGCATCTTGCACCCGGCTACCTCCTGCGGCAGCGGGTGGCCCGGCGGCTGGCCCATCTGGGCTTTCACCAGACCGTGACCTACGGCTTCGTCAGCCCCGAGGCTGATGCCCTCTTCGCCGGTCCGGACAATCCGGCGGCGGGGCGGACCCTGGCCAATCCCCTGGGCTACGAGTATTCCGTCCTGCGGGCCTCCCTCCTGCCGAGCCTCAAGGCCACGGCGGAGCAGAACCTGCGCCAGGGTTCCCGGCAGGTCCAGCTCTTCGAGCTCGCGCCGACCTATCGCAGCACCCCTGCGGGTCCCCGGGAGCAGGTGACCCTGGCCGCGGTGTGGGGCGGTCTCCTGGGGGGCGAGGACTACCTCAGTCCCGCGCGGGCGGTGCTGGAGGCCGACCTCGCTGGGCTGGCCCGCGACCTGGAGCTCCCGGGCCTCCCCACCATCCATCGGCTGGCCGACGGGCTCTTCGGGTTCGAGATCGAACTGGACGCCCTGCCCCGGCCCCAGGACCGGATCATCCCGGTCTTCCGGCCCTTCAGCCGCTTCCCCGCCGTGGAGCGGGACCTCTCCCTCTTGGTGGACCTGGGCCAGTCCTACGCGGCCCTGCACCAGGCCATGGGGGCAGCCCTGCCCGCCGATAGCCTGCTGGAGCTCCGCTGCGTGGATGTGTTCCGGCACAAGAGCCTGCCGGAAGGCCAGCAGGCCTGGCTCCTCCGCATGCGCTTCCAGGCGGACCGGACCCTGGTCGGCGATGAGGTCGATGGCTGGGTGGCGGCGGCGCTCGCTGCGGCTGAGTCCCTGGGGGCGAAGCTCCGGGCGTAGAATGAGTGCTTTGAGGCAGCTCCCATGGACCTACTGAAACAGCTCGAAGCCAAGATGCAGGCCCTGCTCCAGCAGCGCAACCAGCTGAAGGAAGAGCTGGATGCGCTGAAGTCAGCCGGTGCCGCAGGGGACCAGGAGCTGCAGTCCCTGCGGGCCCGCCTCGAGGAGGCCGTGGCCGCCACGACCGCCCTGGAGAAGGACCGCGAGGCCACTCGGGAGCAGGTGGCGGCGATCCTGCGCGCACTGGAGGCCCTGGGATGACGCTCCGAGTCCCCCTGCCGGGCACCCACCCGGTCTCGGTGACGGTCCAGGGCCGGACGCTCCAGGTCCAGACCGACCAATCTGAAACCCTGGTGGAAGCTGTCCGGATTCTGGAGGAGACCTTTCAGGGCATGGACTCTGAATGCCAGGTAAGATGGGGTTGCGTCCCGAAGGGCCTGGACACTCCGTCCTGGTACCTGCTGGGCGCCCTGAACCTGGCGCACCGCGTGGCGCGCCTGGAGCAGGAAGCCAACCAGCATACCCACAACCTGGAACAGACTCTCTCCAAGCTACTGAACGATGTTCCGGACGAACCTTCCGCCCCCGTGCCCCTGCTGGACGAGGACGGTGACTGATCTCCCTGCGAGGCCCGTGCTTATGGCCAAGCGCTTGTTCCGTAAGTCGACTCGGGAGACCTTCCCCCTGACCTGTGCGTTCCGCGCGACGGCGCGCCTTAGCCAGGGATTCTGGTCTCCCCCCTACACGCTAGGGAACTCGGCAAGCCTCCACGACTGAGCGGGGATTTTCATTTCGGGTGCTGTTGGCTCTTTGGAT
>CAIRAS010000325.1 GCA_903876615.1 uncultured Holophagaceae bacterium | reverse complement strand
GGTGTCACGCCTCGGGCACGAGGTCCACGAGGAGGCCCAGGAGCTGGCTGCCGGAGGGGTCGATCTGCACGGGGAGGGGCTTGGCCAGCTTCAGCTGGCGCTTGCTCAGCCAGCTCGCGGGGAGCTGCAGGCGGTAGCTGCCGGGGGGGATGTCGGCGAAGTCGAAGTAGCCGTCGAAGGAAGATACCTGCCGCTGCACCACGCGGTCCTTGGCATCCACCAGCTCCAGGGTGACCCCGGCCAGGACCTTGGCGCCCGCGGGGCCCCGGGTGCGCAGCGTGCCCGCCACCTCGCCGAAGGCCACCACCGGGAAGACCGCCTGCAGGGGCAGGCCGGGCCGGGGGACGAAGCGCAGGCCCTTGCGAACCGGCTGCAGGGAGGGGTCCTCCAGGTCGTTGATGTTCAGGGCCAGGTCCACGTCGCGGTTGGCGGGCAGGTGCATCAGCAGGGCGTGGCCGGTGGCGTCGGTCTTGACCTCCTGCGGAACGCCGTCCACCAGGAAGCCGACCCCTTCGACGGGCTTCTCGTCGGCGTCCATGATGCCGTTGCCGTTGCGGTCGATGAAGACCAGCACCGCGGCGCTGCCCGCGGCGGCCACGGGCTTGGGATCGGTGTGCCACTGCTTGGTGGAGGGATCCTGGCCGAGGCTGGTCCGGAGCTGGACACCGATGGTCCAGCCGCCCTGGCGGGCCCAGCCGATGCTGCCGCCGAAATCCAGCCCGCGCAGGGTGCTGCGCAGGCCGGCGTTGAGGCGGAGCTGGCGGCTGGCCAGGGACTGGGAGAGGCCCAGCTGTACCTGGTGGTTGCCCGCCCACAGCGAGTCCATCGAGACCGCCAGGGTGTCCAGGGTGCCCTTGGGGCTGACGGAGTAGCCCGCCTGGCCCTGCACCATCCAGCCCCCCAGGATCTTGCGGCCGAGCAGCTCGCCGCCGAGGTTCCGCGTCCCCGCGTAGTCCTGGAGGACAAGGCTGTTGGTGAGGTAGAGGCCCTGGTAGTTGTGGCCTTCCTTCAGCGCGATCTGGGTCTCGGCGAGGCCCGTGCTGAAGGTGTCCTGCTTGACCTCCAGCCGCACGTTGCTGAGGCCTTCGCCCCAAGTCTGCAGGCCGCCCGAGAGGCTGCCCTGGGTGCGGCTCTTGAGGAAGCCGCGGTCGGCCTGGAGTACCTCGCTGTTGAAGCTGCGCCCTTCGAGGTGGCGCAGGTTCCACACCAGGCGGTCCCACTTGCCCTTGGCGCTGGCCTCGAAGAGGTCCCCGCCCTGGGCATCGTGGGTCCAGTCCGCCTGGTAGCCCACACCGGAGACCTGGCCCCGCGCTCCGGACTGGGTGTAGGTCTTGGCGGCGCTGCCGAAGGGGAAGTCCACCACCGAGAGGAAGGGCACAAAGGAGCGATCCACGCCCCAGTCGAAGGTGGCCTGGGCCCGGGAGGCGCCCTTGCCCTCCGGGTGGTCGTAGGAGAGCTTGTAGCGCAGGAAGCCGCCGCTGCCGAGGCCGGGCTCGGACAGCACCGAGAGGCGCTCCTCCCGGCGCTGGCCCAGGGGCCCGTGGAAGACCAGCAGGAACTCGTTGGCGCCCGGGTCCAGGGGCACGTCCGGGAAGGCGTAGCGGCCATCGGCCCGGCTGCTCTGGTAGCCCTTCAGGATGCCGTTGTGGAACAGCTGCACATCCCAGTCCAGGGGCAGCTCGCCCTGGAAGCTCTTGCGATCGAAGTACTGATCCTGGTTCAGGGCGAAGTTGCTCAGCAGTACGCCGTTGCCGGTGGTGCTCTTGCTGACGTATTCGATGCCCTGCACGTCCAGGCGGCCGACCACGGCCTCCCGCGCGCCCAGGGGGCCGAGCAGGTGGCCATCGGGGTCCCGGCGACCCAGGCTGCCGCGGAACAGGGTGCCCGGGCCGCTGAAGTCGGTGCTCAGGTAGGCCGTGGCCTGGGACCAGAGCAGGTCCGCGGACATGAAGGTCGTCGCGGTGCCCGCGCCGTGGGCCGTACCGTTCTGCGTGCTGCCCGCCCAGCTCAGGCTCTGGTCCACGAAGGGCGCCGCGATGGGCGCGTAGGGGTGGGCCTGGGGGTCGTAGGCGATGCGCACCGGCCCGTGGCCCGACGAGAGCATGGCGTCCTTCTCGCGCTTCCACCGGGCCTGCACCGGCAGCTGGCGGAGGGGCCGGATCTCGAGGGTGGCGGAGTCCGCGTTCAGCTTGGACAGGAGCGGCAGCCAGACGGTCAGGGACCGCAGCTCCACGAAGCACTCCTCGCCCTCGAAGAAGACCGTGTCGGCCTCGAAGGAGAAGGTCTTCCCCTCGGCCTGCACCGTGCGTTGCTTCAGGTCCAGCTTGAAGCGGTTCTTCTCTTCGATGACGAAGCCTTCCGCGAGGCCCGCGACGGGGTCCACGGTGATGGCCAGGTAGAGCTGGCGGGCCAGCTCGCCGAGCGGTATCCAGGTGGCGTCGCCCTGCTGCTGCACCAGGAGCGGATCGCCCATGGCCTGGATGCCCACCTGCACGGTCAGGATGCTGATCTTGCGGGGCTCGGCCGGCTTGCCCTGCCCGAAGAGCGCTGCCGCGAGGCAGACTCCGAGCAGGGACTTGCGCAGCCGCGACATGGGGACAGGACCTGGTTACTGAACGACGACTTGGGTTTCCGCCAGCACGTTGCCGCGCTCCGGATGGACGAAGGCCAGCCGCAGTCTGGACCCTGGCGGGACCTGGAGGGGGCCCAGCGGGATCTCCATGGCGCGCTCCGGCAGGGGCGGGTAGACGGCGATGCCGCGCCACTCGGCCACCTTGACGTCCTTGGCACCGGGGTTGAGCTGGGTGATCTGCACGTTGCCGAAGACCGACTCCTTGCCGCCGAGGCGCTGCAGGGCGAACTTCAGCAGGGTGCGGCCATCGGCTTCGCGGGCGACCACCACCGGGGAGAAGCCGGGCGTGGTGGGGGTGTCCCCCTGGCGCACGATGATGGGGATGGAGACGCCATAGACCGGCGTCAGCTTGATGGCCACGCCATTGGGCTCCTTGGGCTCGGCCTCGACGGGGGCGGCGTCCTCTTTGGGCACCGCGCGGATCAGCAGGTGGGCCCGGTATTCGCCCTCGGCCAGGTCGGCGGGGCGGCGCACCAGGATGCGCACCGTCTGCTGCACGCCGGGTTCCAAGGTGATCTGCTGAGGTGCGTAGCGGATGATCTCTTCGGCCACGGAAGGACCTTCGGACTGCACTTCCTTGAGCTCACCCTTCCCGTTCATCTCCATGCGGATGTAGGTGAGGCGGTAGGTGGCGGGGGCACTGCCCGTGTTGAGGAGGGTCAGCTGCGCGGAGCGGAGGCGGGCATCGAAGACCAGCCGGGTGGGGGCCACCAGGAGGTCTCCACCCACCGCCTTCGGCAGCGGGGGGGCCTGGGCCAGGAGGCCCGTGCCCAGGCACAGCGAAAGAGCCAGAAGCAGGGTTCGGGTGAGGGCGTTCAGCGTGCCGCGCGTCGGGTTCATGGGTGGGATCCAGTCGTGTGGGTGGTTGCTCAGGCAAAGGCGCGGAGCGGTTGCCCGCTCCGCGTTGAGGGTGGTGCTTCATGGGGCCGTGGCCCGAATCGCCGTGCAGGAAAGAGGGGTGGGAAGGGTGCTTGAGCCGTTATCACGCAGGAGCTATCCGGAACAGGCGTGATCGGGCGGGGTGGGGCTGCTCCAGAAGGGCCATCCTCGCTGGAGAGGTTGTCGTGCTGATATAGACATATCAAGTCCCGTGCCAGAGTTGAAAAATCTATAACATCATTTATTTATTCATTTAAAATTTCGAGATTGAAAGGATAATATCTAGAATCTGGAAATGGGATCAAAATTTCTGGATTCTGGATGTTCGAGGGCTGGGTCTGTCGCCCCTGAAAAGTCGTCCTGTCAGAACAGAACAAATTAGGGAAAGTTCTCTGCGCAGAGCCAGAACATCAGGTCCCTACGCAGGCTCGGCTCTGATCCCGAGGGAATCAGAGCCGAGTCTGGGTGTGCGTTGGTTGATCTAGTTGTAGGCGACGATCACGGAGAAGCTGCCGCTGTAGAGGCCGGCGGGCTGGTTGGCAGCCACGCTCAGGTTGGCGCCGACGCTCAGGCCGGAGGCGCCGGCGCCGTCCAGCAGGTAGGCGCTCGCACCCGTCGTGAAGCTGTCGACGGTCATGCTGTTCGCACCCGAGGTGATCTGGATGCTGCCAGGCAGGCCCACGGCGAAGGAGGTGTTCGGCTCACCGGCCACGTCGAAGGAGGCGGCGGAGACACCCGCGGCGCTGGCGAGCACCGCGCCACCGGAAGCGGTGCGCACGCCGGCGGGATCGAGCCTGACGGTGCCGGCCGTGGGGGTGGCGATCATCGCGCCGAAGTTCAGGTCCGAAGCCTTCGCGATGGAGATGGGCTGGTAGATCTTGGCGGAAGCCTTGGCGGTGGCGCTGGCGGTGGGCGCGCCCACCACGGCCTGCGAGAAGGCAGGGAGGCCGGCGACGACGAGCAGGGCGGGGAGGAGGGAGCGGGAAATGCGCATGGGGAACTCCGGAATCAAGTTGCACCAGTCAGGTGCGAAAGGGGGATGGGATGCTCCAGGAGGCCGATCCTCACGGGAGGGTTGGGGTGCTGACAGGGGTGGCCAGGGCGCTGGCGGGAGGGCCTGAGGGCTGGTCCGCGCTGGGCCCCTACGCAGGCTCGGCTCTGACACCCGGAGGAATCAGAGCCGAGCCCGGGAGTGCGTAGTTGCTGTTGGTTTAGTTGTAGGCGACGGTCACGGAGAAGCTGCCGCTGTAGAGGCCGGCAGCCTGGTTGGCGCCCACGCTCAGGTTCGCGCCCACGCTCAGGGAG
>CAIRAS010000324.1 GCA_903876615.1 uncultured Holophagaceae bacterium | reverse complement strand
TACGGCGACGAGGCGACCACCCTGGCCTTCGCCCGCATCGAGTGCCACTACTTCCTGAACAAGGGCTGGATGGACGAGGGCCAGCTGCTGCGCGACACCCCCGCGCTGCAGACGATTCCCGGCACCATCATCCAGGGCCGCTACGACATGGTCTGCCCCATCGAGAGCGCCTGGGCCCTCTCCCAGGCCTGGCCCGGGGCCGAGCTCGTCATTGTGCCCGACGCCGGCCACAGCGCCTATGAACCTGGGATCTCCAAGGCCTTGGTGGCCGCCACGGACCGGTTCGCCAACCCCATGCCCTGAGCTCGCCGCTCAGCCCTTGGCGCGGTGCTTGAAGTGGTCGTAGACGAACCACGCCACACCCGCGAGCAGGATCACGCCAATGACGGCATCCAGCTTGTGGAAGTAGGCGCCGAGGGTGTTCCACTTCTCGCCCAGCTTGAAGCCGACCCAGGCCAGAGCCAGGCACCAGGGCAGGCTGCCGGCGAAGGTGTAGAGGTGGAACCGGGTGCGGTCCATGCGGGCGATGCCCGCGGGCAGGGCGATGAAGGTGCGGACGACCGGCAGCAGGCGGCCGATGAAAATGGCCCAGGTGCCGAAGCGCTCGAAGAAGCGGTGGGCCTGATCCAGGTGACCCGTGTGCAGCCAGATGTACCGACCGTACTTCTCCACGGCGCGCCGGCCACCCCAGGCGCCCACCTCGTAGGCGGGGATGCTGCCCAGGTTGCAGCCCAGGGCGCCGAAGACGCCCGCGATCCAGATCTGGGCCACGGGGTTGTCCGCGCCCAGGCCGAAGAAGGTGAGCTGCCCCTTGAAGGCGAGATACCCGGCGAAGGGCATGATCACCTCGCTGGGCAGCGGGATGCAGGCGCTCTCGATGGCCATGAGCAGCATGACGCCCAGGGGCCCCATGGCGGCCATGACGGCCACCATCCAGGCGACGATGGGGGCGAGGAGCTTCTGCAGCATGAGGGATCCAGAAAAGATGAGTCTACCGGGGGAGTAGACTATTGGGATGAGCGAGGATCTCGTCCGCAACCGCAAGGCCTTCCACGACTACCACGTCCTCGATACGTGGGAGGCGGGGATCGCCCTGCACGGCACCGAGGTGAAGGCCCTGCGGGCAGGCCTGGGGCAGCTCCAGGACGCCTACGTGGACACCGCCAACGGGGAGCTCTGGCTCAAGCAGGCCCACATTTCGCCCTACAAGTTCGGCACCGACGCCAACCACGACCCCCTGCGGCCCCGGAAGCTGCTGCTGCACAAGGCCGAGATCGTCAAGATCACCGCCAAGGTGGTGCGCAAGGGCCTCACCGTCATTCCCCTGGCCATCTACCTGAACGCCAAGGGCCTGATCAAGGTGAAGGTGGCCCTGGCCGAGGGCAAGGCCGTGGGCGACAAGCGCGAGGCCCTCAAGCAGCGCGAGCAGAAGCGCGAGATGGACCGCATCCGGAAGGGCGCGCGGGAGTAGGGACGGGCCTTCCCTCGGGTGTCCAGTCCTGCTTCGCCTCAGCGGCCCTGAATCTCACCGAGGTCGGGATCCCGCTCGGCGCGAAGAACGGCCAGGATTCGGACGACCTCCTCGTGCCGTTCGTACATGACCCGGAACAGGGCTCGACGATCTCCCTGAGGGTCGGGTCTTCGACCTCGGGCACCATTCGGCCCAGGTCGG
>CAIRAS010000323.1 GCA_903876615.1 uncultured Holophagaceae bacterium | reverse complement strand
TGGGCGGCGTAGCCCACGAAGATGACGGCGCACTCAGGGCGGGGCAGCAGGCGCTCCAGGTGGTGCAGCACGCGGCCTCCGGTGCACATGCCGGACCCGGCGAGGATGAGGGCCCCGCGCCGGACGTCGTTGATGGCCTTGGAGGCGATGCGGTCCCGGGCAAAGGCCAGGCCGGGGAAGTCGAAGGGGTCCCGAGTCTCCAGCACCGCGTGGGTGCTCGGGTCGAAGCACTCGGGATGGTGGCGGAAAATCGCCACGGCGCTCTGGGCCATGGGCGAGTCTACGAAGACCTGCAGGCCGCTGGGGATGCGGCCATGCTCATGGGCCTCTCGCTGGCCATAGAGGATCTCCTGGGCCCGCTCCAGGGCGAAGGTGGGGACGACGATATTCCCGCCCCGGGCCACCGTGTCGTTGATGGCCTCCTGGAACTCCCGGACGGTGTCGGGCATGGACCGGTGGTGGCGGCCGCCGTAGGTGCTCTCCATGATCACCACGTCTGCCTCGGGGCAAATTTCGGGATCCCGGATGATGGGGTGGTAGCGGCTGCCCAGGTCGCCCGAGAAGACGATGCGGTGCAGGTTCCCGGCCTCCTTCGCCGTGATGCAGACGCTGGCGGAACCCAGGATGTGGCCTGCATCCTGGAAGGTCGCCACCAGGCCCTCGCCCAGCTGAATGGGTTGGCCGTAGGGGGCTCTCCGGCCGAACAGGCGCAGCGCCCGGGCGACGTCCTGGCTGTCGTAGAGGGGCTCGGCATCGGCCCGAAAGTGCCGGTGGCCCCGGGCCGCGTGGCGCTTGGAGCGCTCAGCCTCTTCCTCCTGCAGGCGGGCCGTGTCCTCCAGCACCAGATGCACCAGATCCTGAGTCGCTGCAGTCGCGATGATCTCGCCGGCAAAGCCCTGCTCCACCAGCAGGGGGATGCGGCCGCAGTGGTCCAGGTGGGCGTGCGTGAGGAGCAGCACATCGATGCTGGCGGGGTCGAAGCCGAAGTCCCGCGAGTTCTCGTCCCGCAGCTCCCGGCTGCCCTGGAAGAGTCCGCAGTCCACCAGGATCTTCTTGCCACAGGCCTCCAGGAGATGGCAGGACCCCGTCACACCCAGGGCGGCTCCGTGAAAGGAAATGCGCATGGCGCCTCCCGGCGGGGCCGATGCGAACGACCAACCCCTGGCCCACCATACCCCCAACCCGGCCCAGGACAAGGCTTACCGTGAATGGCACAGAAAAAGAATTAGCCACCGATGAACACCGATTAAGTGCTGATAAAAAAGGAGATGACAAGATATTTGCAATTGGCTCTATCGGGCTTTTATCGGTGTTCATCGGTGTTCATCGGCCACCAGACCCTCACCCAGGCCGCGGTGTGGAAGCCCTACCTGGTGGAGCTGCTGAAGGCGACGCTCTGATCATTGGCAGCGTCGAAAGGTAAATCAGAGCCAACAAGGTCTAGTCGTTGAGGGCCATGGGTCCCGGCCGTGCCCCGTCCAAGGCTGGGTGGCCCTCAGGCGTTGTCCGGGGGCCGTAATCCATGAAAAAGCCCTCCATTTGCGAGGCTTTTCATACGCAACCGAGCTTATGTTTTCTCGACCGTGATCCTGCAATGCTTCGGTAATTTGTTGACCATTGGGTAGCCAACAAAATATATACGCCAAATCAAACTAGAATAATTATTTCCACGCGAGATAGGAATGCCCATGCGACCTCTTTCGAGCTGCCTGCGCTTCGTCCTCTGGAGCTTCCTTCTTGCCTTGGGCCTCAACCTCTCTGCTCAGACCTGGACCATCCGCGGCATGGTCTATGGCGGGAGCAGCCCCCTGGCGGGGGCCAAGGTCACGGCCTTCGACACCAGCACTCAGAAGGAAGCCGCAACCAACACCACGGATGCCTCGGGGGTGTACGCCCTCCCGGTGGCAGCGGGGACCTACAACCTCCTGGTAGAGCCGCCTCTCTCGAGTAGATTGGCCAATGCCATGGTGAACGGGGTCCAGGTCGGTGGGGGTGATTTCGTTCAGAATATTGTGCTGCTGGAGTCTGCCAAGGTCTTCAGTGGGGTGCTGTCTTTCGCGGACGGGACCCTGCTGCCCGGATTCCAGGTCTACGTGCGCAGCGCCGACGGCATGATCCAGGTCGGAAGCAGCGCGACGGACGAGTCGGGTCGCTTCAGCATCCCGCTCCAGGCGGGGACCTATCGGGTGGATGTGTCAAGCATGGGCCAGGTGGGTCTGGCCTTCCCAGGAATCAATGGAAACATCAATGCAAATTCGATCTTGCCGAACCTGGTGGTGTCGGGGAATACGACGAAGGACATCGTGCTGCCCATCGCGCGGCTGACGGGCAAGACCACGGACCCGAATGGTGTGCCGGTGGGTGGGGTCTCCATCAGCTTCATGAAGGGCTGGTCTATCGACGGCACGAATTTC
>CAIRAS010000322.1 GCA_903876615.1 uncultured Holophagaceae bacterium | reverse complement strand
GCGGCGCCGTAGGTGCGGCAGAGCTCCAGGATCCGGCGGGGCCGGGCGTCGCCGTCCTCGAAGTTGATGGAGTTCACCACGCACTTGCCGGGCGCGCGCTGCAGGGCCCGCTCGATGACGGGGACCTCGGTGCTGTCGATCATCAGGGGCAGGGTGACCTGGGAGATGAGCCGGCTCAGCAGCTCATCGGCGTCGCGGGTCTCGTCGCGCCCCACGTAGGCCACGCAGACGTCCAACAGGTGGGCGCCCTCGCGCTGCTGCTCCTTGGCCAGGGCGATCATGCCGTTCCAGTCCTCGGCGGCCAGCAGGTCGCGGAACTTCTTCGAGCCGTTCGCGTTGGTGCGCTCGCCCACGATGAGGGGCGGGGGTTCCTGCTTCAGGGTCACGCTCTGGTAGAGGCTGGCGGCGCTGCGCTCCAGCTTCGGGGAGCGCTGCGGCGCGTTGAGTCGCTCCACGCCCGGCGCCAAGGCCCGGATGTGGTCCGGGGTGGTGCCGCAGCAGCCGCCCAGGATGGCGATGCCGAACTCCTTGGCCGCGTGCAGCACCTTGGGCGCGAAGCCCGCGGGATCCAGGGGATAGACCACCTGGCCGCCCACGTTCTCGGGCAGCCCAGCATTGGGCAGACAGCTGAGGTAAAAGGGGCTGGACTCGCTGAGGGTCTGCAGATGCGCGTGCATCTCGTCAGGACCCGTCGCGCAGTTCAGGCCCAGCACGTCGATGCCCAGGGGCTCCAGGCTCGTGAGCACCGCTGAAATATCGGAACCCACCAGCAGGGTGCCTGTGGTCTCCACTGTGGCCTGCACCCAGAGCGGGATCCGCCGCTTCTTCGCGGCCATGGCCTCGCGGGCGGCCCGGACGGCCACCTTGATCTGCCCCAGGTCCTGGCAGGTCTCAATGAGAATGGCGTCGGCGCCGCCGTCCAGCAGGCCGTCCATCTGCACCCGGTAGGAGGCCAGCAGCTGGGCGTAGCTCACGTGGCCCAGGGTGATGAGCTTGGTGCCCGGGCCCACGGAGCCGATGACGAAGCGGGGCCGGTCGAAGCTGCGGGCCACTTCCTTGGCGATGGAGGCGGCCTGGACGTTCAGGTCGTAGGCCTTGGCCGAGAGGCCGAAGTCGCCCAGCACCAGGGGATTCGCGCCGAAGGTGTTGGTCTCCACCGCATCGGACCCGGCCCGGTAGTAGCTCTCGTGGATCTCGCGAATCCACTGGGGGCGCCGCTCCGTGAGCAGGTCCACGCAGCCCTCGAGGGCCGCGCCACCGTAGTCCTCCATGGTCGGCGAGCGCGCAAAGATCTGCGTGCCCATGCCGCCGTCCAGCAGCAGCACTTTTTCACGGAGGAGGGCGTCGAGAGTGGTCATGTCAGAGTCCGAGGTAGTCCACGGCGATGTCGCCATGCACGCAGACCTGGCAGGCGAGCCGCTGGTCCGGCGGCGCGTCCAGGCTGCGGAGGTAGTCCCGCTCCTCGGAGCCAGGGTCGCTGCAGTGTTCCAGCCCTTCGGCGATGCGCACGCGGCAGGTGCCGCAGGAGCCGGTGCGGCAGCCGAAGGTGATGTCGGCGCCGGCGGCGTCGGCGATGCGCTGGAGGGTGGTGCCCGCTGGGGCTTCCACCAGCAGGTCCTCCAGGAGGAAGTGGACCTTCACCATGGGGCCTCCGGCTTCGGCAGCAGCGGCGCCACGAGCTCGACTTGGCCGAAGGGCGCGGAGAGCTGCAGCCCGCGGACCCGGGGCCGGATCAGCTCGATGACCTCCCGGGCGATGTCCAGGCCTTCCTTCAGCTGATCCTCGGCGGTGGTCCGGCTGGCCATGCGGGCGAGCACCGAGGGCGGCACGTAGGCGCCGGGGACCTCGTTGGCCATGAACTCTGCGTTGCGCAGGCTCTTGAGGGGCCAAATTCCCGCGATGATGGGAATGCCGCCCTTGCCGTCCAGGGCTTCGGCGAAGTCCAGGAAGCGGAAGAGGTGGTCCGCGTCGAAGACCGGCTGGGTGATGGCCCACTGCGCGCCGGCCTCCACCTTGTAGCGGAAGCGGGACTTCTCCCGCTCCAGGTCCGGCGCCACGGGATTGGCGCCCACACCCACGCTGAAGGAGGTGGGCTTGCCGATGGCGGCGCCGCCCAGGTCCAGCCCGGTGTTCAGGCGCTTCAGCATGTTCACGAGGCCGATGGCGTCCACATCGAAGACTGCCGTGGCCTGGGGGTAGGGCCCCAGCTTCGGGGGATCGCCCGTGACCGCCAGAATGTTGCGCAAGCCAAGGCCCGCGGCCCCCAGCAGGTCGCTCTGCATGCCCAGCAGGTTCCGATCACGGCAGGCGTAGTGGAGGATGGTCTCCAGGCCCACCTGCTGCTCGATGATGAGGGCCGTGGCCAGGGCGGACATGCGGGCCATGGCGCGCGGTCCGTCGGGCACGTTGATGGCGTCCACGCCCAGGGCCTGGCACTGGCGGGTCTTGGCCACGAGCTTGTCGTACTCCATGCCCTTGGGCGGCACCAGCTCCACGGTGTGGATGAACTCGCCCTGGGCGAGCTTGAGGCTGAAGCGGCTGCGGTAGGCGAAGGGGACCTCGGGCTGGGGCTGCTCGTGGGGCTTGAGCTCGAAACCGCCACCAGCCTGGACGAAGGCCCGCTCCTGGCGGAAGACGCCGCGCATGGCCTTGATGTGCGCCGGGGTGGTGCCGCTGCACCCGCCCACCGCTCGGGCGCCGGCCGCCAGGGCCCGGCCTGCGAACTCGCCGAGATACTCGGGGGTGGCGCCGTAGATGAGCCGGCCGTCCACCATCCGGGGCATGCCCGGGTTCGGCTGCAGCGCGATGGGCTTCGCGGTGACGGCCATGAGGCGCTCCAGCAGGCGCAGCTGCGGGGCGGGGCCGTTGCCGCCGATGAGGCCCACCATGTCGGCGCCCCAGGTGTCGATCTGCTTGATGAACCACTCGGGCTCGGCACCGAAGAGAGCCTGGCCCTCCTCGTTGGGCGTCATGAGGGCGGCGATGGGCAGGTCGCTGAGTTCCTGCACGGCCAGCATGGCCTGCTGGATCTCATGGAGATCCTCGAAGGCTTCCAGCACCATCAGGTCCACGCCGGCTTCGATGAGCACGGCGGCCTGTTCGCGGAAGCAGGCGCGGGCCTCGGCGAAGGAGGTGGGCCCCCAGGGCTCGATGCGGACGCCGAGGGGGCCGATGCAGCCCGCCACCCAGGCGACCTTGCCCTGCTGAGTCACAGCCTTCCGGGCCAGGGCCACGCCCTCCCGGTTGATCTCGGCCAGTTGCTCTTCCAGGCCCCGGGCAGCCAGCTTCAGGCGGTTGGCGCCCCAGGTGTTGGTGGTGAGGACCTGGGCTCCGGCGGCCAGGAACTCCCCGTGGATGGCCAGCAGCAGGTCCGGGGTCTTGAGGTTGCACTCTTCGAAGCTGCGCTGGAGGGTGATCCCCCGGTCGTGCAGGGCCGTGGCCGTGCTCCCGTCGAAGAGGAAGCACTCGCCCGCGTCGAGGGCCTGCTTAAAGGTTTTCTGGGTCATGGCTGCGCCTGGGGAAAGGCAGTCCTGGGGTCGGCTTCCAGAGGGTCGAAGGTCAGTCTCCTGCGGTTCGGTATCTTCCCCCCGGAGTCCGGGGGCAGGATTTGGCACCTTGCGTTCGCAGGTTGCCAAGGTTTCACAGGGCCTTTCCCTCCACCTTTCTGGATAGCGTTCTGGGGACTGCCAAAGATCGAAGCCTTAGAATGATAGGGATAGGGCAGAGACGTCAAGCTGGGCGCGGCCCAGACTTACCAGGCCAGCAGGCGTTCGAGCTCCAGCCGCACGCGGGCGGGACCCGGGAGGAAGGCCGCTTCCAGGGTCGGGCTGGCGGGCGTGGGGGTGTCCGCCGCACCCACCCGCAGCACCGGGGCGTCGAGCCAGGGGAAGCAGGTCTCGCTGACCCGGGCGGCCAACTCGGCGCCGGGGCCGTAGGTGCGCGAGGCCTCCGTGAGCACGAGCACCCGGTGGGTGCGCTGGGCCAGCGCCGCGATGGCCTCGTCGTCCAGGGGCCAGAGGGTGCGCAGGTCCAGCACCGCCACATCGAGCCCCGCCGAGGCCTCCAGGGCCACCTGCTGGGCGGCGCCGTAGGTGAGGATGCAGGCACGCTGGCCCTCCTGGCGCAGGGCGGCTTCGCCCAGGCGGGCCGTGGGCGCCTCGTCCCAGTGGTCCTTGAGCCGCCGGTAGAGGTGCTTGTGCTCCAGGAACAGGACAGGGTCAGGATCGTCAATGGCGGCCCGGAGCAGGGCATAGGCGTCGCGGACGGTGCCGGGCGCGACCACCTTGAGGCCAGGACTGCCGAGGAAGTGCCCCTCGGGGTTCTGGCTGTGGAAGGGGCCGCCGCCGTTACCCGCCCCCGCCGGACCGCGGAACACCGCGGGTACCGAGGCGCCCCAGCGCCAGTGGGCCGGGGCCGCGAAGTTCACCATGAGGTCGGACGCCAGCAGGGCGAAGTCCATGAACTGGAACTCCGCCACGGGCCGCTGGCCCATGAGGGCCGCGCCGATGGCAGCGCCCACGATGGCCTGCTCGGAGATGGGTGTGTCCAGGACCCGGTCCGGCCCGAAGCGGGCCAGCAGGCCCTCCGTGGCCCGGAAGGCGCCACCGTAGGCGCCGATGTCCTCGCCCAGGCAGCAGACGCGGGGATCCGCCTCCATGGCGTCGCCGAGGGCCTGGCGGATGGCCTCGAGATAGGTCCCCGAGAAGGCCGTCATGCCTCTTCTTCCAAGAGGCCCCGCTCCGCCAGCCAGGCGTCGTTGAAGATGCTGCTCAGGTAGCGCCCCGAGCCGTCGGGGAAGACGGTCACGATGCGCGCGGGGCGGTCCTGCACCGGCAGGCGCCTGGCCACCTGCAGCACGGCCCAGAGGGCAGCCCCACTGGAGCCGCCGCCCAGAATGCCCTCTTCCCGGACCAGTTTGCGGGCGTGGTGGAAGGCCTGGCGGTCCGTCACCTGCACCATGTCATCCAGGACGCTGAAGTCCATGGTGCTGATAAGGAACTCGTCGCCCAGGCCCTCCAGGCAGTAGGGTCCAGCCTTCAGGTCCTGCTTGCCGTGGAAGTGGTCGAAGAACACGGAGCCCACGGGGTCCACGGCGATGACCTTGATGGCTGGATCCTGCTCCTTGAGGTAGCGGCCCACCCCGCCGATGGTGCCGCCGGTGCCGGCGCCGGCCACCAGGTAGTCGATGCGGCCCTCCATCTGCTCCCAGATCTCGGGGCCCGTGGAGTGGTAGTGGGCGGCGTTGTTCTCGCGGTTGCCGTGCTGGTCCGGGAAGTAACAGCCAGGGGTCTCCCGGGCCAGGCGCGGGGTGATGTTGTTGTAGCTGTCCGGATGCTCGGGCGGCAGGCTGGTGTCGGCCTTGTGGACCTCGGCCCCTAAGGCCAGCAGCTGGTTCAGCTTCTCCTGGGAGATGGTGTCGCGCACCACCACTTTGATGCGGTAGCCCTTCTGGATGGCCATGAGGGCCAGACCCATGGCGGTGTTGCCCGAGGAGTTTTCCAGGATGAGGTCGCCCGGCTTGAGGCGGCCGTCCCGCTCGGCAGCCTCGATCATGTATTTGGAAATACGGTCCTTGCTGCTCCCCATGGGGTTCATGAACTCAAGCTTGGCGAAGATCTCGGCCGGGAGCTGCTCGACGACGCGACGCAGCCGGACCAGCGGCGTGTTGCCGACGGCCTCCAGGACGCTGCCGCAGGGCTTCCGGTAGAGCATGGGGCTGCCTCCTGCAGCCAGTATGACCATGCCGTGGCCCCCGGGTCACGTTGACAGCCGACTTCCTCAGGACGGATACCCCTCCAAAGCCCTCGCGCCCTCAGCAGATCGGTGGCCCTGCCTAGGCCCGCCCTCCCCAGCGCTTGCCCGTGGCGGTCCAAACGCGGTGGCGCTTAGGCCGGAAGACGGTGCCCCTCCTCCGAGTGAGGGCATTGGCGAGATCTTCCAGGTCGTAGTAGACCTTGCCCCGGCACTTCCACTCCCACCAGTCAGGACCGGACTGGACGATGACGAAGCTGTTTCCCGCCCAGAATCCGCCTCCGTTGGGGGTTCGGGTCGTCAGGTTGATCATGGTTTCTTCGGGTCTCATCCCGCACCCCCCGAAAGGAAGAACCAACAAAAGAGGCCGGACACTGGGGACACAGGATGAGTTCCTGCCAATCGCCCCTGCTGGCCTCCACCACGAGGACAGGGATCTGGTAAGCCCAACATAGGTCGGGCGTCGCTTGTCGCAATGGTTTTTTCAAAGGTAATGACAAGCAATAGTTGGTATAAATCCATCGATCTAGGGTCACGTGAATCCTTGGGAGACCAGGCTGCGCGCCTCCCTGAGCGGACCAGATCTCTCGGCAGCTTTGGGTCCCCGCCCAGCCCCGACCGGCGATAATCACCCCATGCCCCACTCAGCCAAGCACGGAACTGAAATCGCGTTCGAACCCGAGTTCATCGCCGGGCTCAGGGACATCTTCGAGGAAAAGATCGTCTTCAATAAGCTCCTGGGATTGAAGGTCGTGGACCTGGCCCCCGGCCGTGCCACGGCCCGGATCGCCATGCGGCCCGATCTGGTGGGCCACTACGCCTACAACCGGGTCCATGGCGGCGTCATCAGCGCGGGCCTGGACGCTATGGGTGGCCTGGCCGTGATGGCCGCCATCGGGGCGCGCCACATGGATGAGTCGCCCGCAGAGCGGCTGCACCGGTTCGCCAAGCTGAGCACCATCGATTTGCGCATCGACTACCTGCGTCCCGGCGTCGGCGACCACTTCGAGCTGCGCGCCGAAGTCATGCGCCTGGGCTCGCGGGTGGCCTCCACTCGCATGGAATTCCTGGGCCCCGACGGCAAGCTGCTCTCGACCGGATCGGGCGCCTACATCGTCTCCTGAGGACCTCAGCGGGACGGCGGAACGCCCCCCCGCTGAGGCCGAGACCTCCGTCCCCAGGCCCCGAACCAAGGGGCGTTCGGGCGTGTTTCCGCTCATCGGCAGGAGCGCTGCTTCATGGGTCGTATTCGAAGGTGCCAAAGATGTGATGCGGAAGATTTCAGCAAGCGTGTTGGAGGGTGCGCCTTGCTGATCCGCGGTGGAGACCTCCAGCAGGAAGGTCGTCGCAATCCCGCTTGGCACACTCAGGAAGAACTGGATCAGGCCATCGGTGACACCGGCTGCTCCCGAAACAGGGAGTGAATTGCAGCTCGGAAAGGCAGGGCGAATGCAAGGCCGAAGGTGCACCTTCGATCGAGAGTGTCCCGGTCAGGGTGTTGGAATTCCCCCCCAGGGCATCGGTGGCGCTGGCTTCGATCCGGAAGTCGCCGACAGTGGCCGTGCCCCCTCCGGAACCCTGGGTTGAGGTCCTGGGCGAGACCAGGAGGCCTGACAGGCTCGGAACGTGGGAAGGTTCGGCTGGCATTGAGGGTGAAACCCCGCTCCCGCCGCAGGCGAGGAACAGCGCCGGAAGCGCCGCCAACAAGCAGAGAACCTCACCAGCTCTCATCGGCCCTCCATGGCTGTTTTTTTTGACTCTGTCAGCCCTTATCGACCAAATCCTTGGCCCAAAAGCTGTGTCTAGACTTTTGTGAAAGATTGACGCCCCGCCCTGGTGCTGCAAGCGGGCCTCTCCCAGGGCTCCGCTGGAGTGACCCCGCTAGACTGGACGGATGCTGTCCTCGCTCCGCATCCAAAACCTGGCCCTGGTGGAAGACCTGTCCCTTGCCTGGGGGCCGGGCTTCACGGTGCTCACGGGCGAGACCGGCGCGGGCAAGTCCCTGCTGGTGGACGCCCTCTCGCTGCTGGTGGGCGCCCGGGGCGACGCGGAGCTGGTGCGCCACGGGGCCGAGCGGGCCACGGTGGAGGCCGTGGTGGAGGGCCGCTTCGAGGTCTGGCAGGCTTTCCTGCAGGAGCGGGGCCTACCTGAGGAACAGCCGGTGGTGTTGCGCCGCGAGGTGGGGCCGGGCCGTAGCCGGGCCTGGATCAACGGCGCCAGCTGCGCCCTGGCGGACCTCCGGGAGGCGGGTCGCTTCTGGATGCGCCTCACCAGCCAGCACGACCACCAGTCCCTTCTGGGTGAGGACCGGCACCTGGCCCTCATCGACGAGGTGCTGGGCCTGGAGCCCCGCCTGGACAGCCAGGCGGTGGCGGTGCGGGCGGCCGAAGCCGCCCTCAAGGCCCGGCGACGCAGCGAGGCCGAGCGCGGCCAGCGCCTGGAAGAGCTGGCCGAGGCCCTGGCGGACCTGGAGAAGCTCAACCCCCGCCCCGGCGAGTGGGCCCAGCTCAAGGCCGACCGGGAGCCCCTGCGCCACGCGGTCCATCTCGAGCAGGCCTTCCGGGAGGCGGCGGAGGCGCTGGCCGAGGGCCTGCCCAAGGTCGAGCTGGCCCACAAGGCCCTGGCCCGTGCCGTGGGCCACTGGCCCGACGCCGCGCCGGACCAGGACCGCCTGCGCTCCGCGGCCCTGGAGCTGGAGGACCTGCTGGCCCTGGCCCAGGACCAGGCCCTCCGCTGGGCCGGAGCCGGGGCGGACCGCATCGAGCTCATGGAGGCCCGCCTGGCCCTCTACGAGCGGCTGGCCCGGCGGCACCGCTGCGAGCCCGAAGAGCTGACGACCCGGGCGCAGGCCTTCCGGGAGGAACAGCGCCTCCTGCTGGCCGGGGATGTCTCGGTCAAGGAACTGGAAGCAGCGCTGGCCAAGGTGGCTGAGACCTACCGCGCCGCCGCGGAGGCCCTCCACGGGCAGCGCGGCGAGGCCATCCCCCGGCTCGAAGCCGAAGTGCAGAAGCGGCTGGCCCGGCTTGGCATGAAGGGCGCCCGCCTGCAGCTCCGCCTGGCGCTGGCCGAAGAGGCGGGGAGTCCCGTCGAGCAGGGAGGCCGGGCCGTGCGGGTGGCCGCCCAGGGCTTCTCCGCCCTGGCCATCTGGATTGAGCCGAATCCCGGCGAAGGCTTCCGCCCCCTGGCCCGCATCGCCTCCGGCGGCGAGCTGAGCCGCCTCATGTTGGCCCTGGTGGGCGCGGGCCTGGCCCTGGGCGCGGGGGTGCGGGACGGCCTGACCCTGGTGCTGGATGAGGTGGATGCGGGCCTGGGTGGCGAGACGGCCCTGGCTGTGGGCAAGGCCGTGGCCGAGCTGGGCCGGGCCCACCAGGTGCTGGCGGTGACCCACCTGGCCCAGGTGGCCGCCCGGGCCGACCGCCATGGCTGCCTCCACAAGGAGACCGAGGGCGGCCGCACCCGCAGCGCCCTGGGCTGGGTGGAGGGTGAGGCCCGCACCCGGGAACTGGCGCGCCTGCTGTCCGGCCACCCCGATCGCATCGAGGCCCTGGATCATGCCCGGGTGCTGCTGGAGGGGTAGGGAAGAACCCTAAGGCCGCTTGGTCGACTTCTGCCGGACCCGCTTGGGCGGCGCGGCCTTGCTCTTGCGGGGGATCTGCTTGGCGGCGGGCTTGGGCAGTTCCTTCTTCTTGGGCCGGGGGCGCGCCTTGACCTTGTCCTCGCGCTGGGCCTGGAGGGACTCGTTGCTGCGGGAGGGCTTCAGACCCTCGCCGGGATCCAGGATGCGGCGCACCACCGCAGACTCGACGGGCTCGCCTTCGTCCTTCTGCTTCTTCTGAATGCTGATGCGGAGGGGCACGCCAGCCAGGCCGAACTGCTCGCGGAGGCGGTTCTCCATGTAGCGCACGTAGCTGAAGTGCAGGCCGCGGTCGGTGTTGGCCTTCACCACGAAGCTCGGCGGCCGGACCCCCACCTGGGTCATGAAGTAGAGCTTGGGCAGCTTGCCGTCCACCGCGTGGGGACTCATGGCCCCGACGGTCTCCCGCAGGAAGCGGTTGAGCTCGCCGGTGGAGATGCGCCGGGCATGGGCTTCCGCCAGCTCGTCGATCATGGCGAACAGCTTGGATACCCGCTGCCCCGTGAGGGCCGAGAGGAAGATCATGGGTGCGTGGTGCAGGAAGCCCAGGCTGCGGCGGAGGTCTTCCTCGGCGCCGTAGATGGTGTGGGTGTCCTTCTCAACCAGATCCCACTTGTTCACCACGAGGATCACGGCCGCGCCGGCCTCCTGGGCATAGCCCGCGATGACGGCGTCCTGGTGGGTGGCGCCTTCGACGGCGTCCAGCAGCAGGAGGCTCACGTCGGCCCGGGCCATGGCCTGCTTGGCCTTCAGGATGCTGAGCTTCTCGGCGCCCTCGAAGGTCTTGCCCTTGCGGCGGATGCCTGCGGTGTCGATGAGGCGGTAGACCCGCTCGTTCACATGGATGATGGTGTCCACGGTGTCGCGGGTGGTGCCCGCCACCTCGCTGACGAGGCTGCGCTCATAGCCCAGCAGCCGGTTGGCCAGGGAAGACTTGCCGACGTTGGGCCGACCGATCAGGGCGAAGCGCCGCTCGTCGCCGAGGGAGTGGGTCTCGGCCTCCTCGGGCGTGCGGTGGAAGGGGAGGCGGGTGCGGATGGCGGCGATGAGCTCGGGCACGCCAGCGCCATGGGCGGCGGAGATGGCGAAGACCTCGTCGAAGCCCAGGGTGTAGAAGCCCCCGTCCGGGGCGCCGCCCTTCATGCCGTCCAGCTTGTTGATGACGAGCAGGATGGGCTTGCCCATCCTGCGCAGCCGGGCGGCGATCTCCTGGTCCCCGGTGGTGAGGCCGTCGTGGCCGTCCACCAGCAGGATGGCCATGTGGGCCTCGGTCAGGGCGGCCTCGGCCATGCGGGTGATGCCCTGGGTGATGACATCGTCACCTTCGAAGTCGAGGCCTCCGGTGTCCACCAGGTCGAAGACCTCTTCGGCCTCGCCTTCCTCGCCCAGGCAGGTGACCCGGCCATAGGAACGGTCCCGGGTCATGCCCGGCAGGTCATGGACCAGGGCCGCCCGGCTGCGCGTGAGCCGGTTGAAGAGGGTGGACTTGCCCACATTGGGGCGTCCGCAGAGGGCGACGAGTGGCAGTTTCATGGTTGTTCCAAGCCTTCCAGTGTATCGAGGATGGCACCAAAGGACACGGGCGGATTTCCCCGGGGGCAGATACAGTGGGGCTTCCTCGTGCCGGAGTCCCCATGAACCGTTTCCTGCTGCTGCTGTTGCCCGTCCTGCTGGTGGCGGCGCCCACCCCGAAGGTGCTCACCCCCGCGATGGCGGTCGAGCGGCAGCTGGAGGCCATCAATGCCCAGGACCTGGAAGGGGTCATGGCTCTTTTCGCGGAGGATGCCGAGGCCGCAGATCTCCCGGTCGGCGCCCCTGCGCTGAGGGGGAAGGCTGGGCTCCGCGAGCGCTATGCCGGGCTGTTCAAGGGCAACCCTGACCTGCACGTCTCGGCCGAGTCCCAGCTGGCCTCGGGGGTGTTCGTGGTCCAGCGGGAGCGCCTCAAGGGCCTGGCGGGCGCCAAGGGGCCCGTCGAGGTCGTGATGATCTATCAGGTGAAGGCGAGCAAGATCGTTCGGATGTGGGCGCTGAGGGAGTAGGGGGCGGGGTCGGACTCGTCAGCCCGCGCCGTTCTCCGCCTCTCTCGTCGACCCACTCAGGCGGGGGCTCGACCATTCGACTGCAGCGCAGCGAAAGGAGAATAGGACGGCATGACCGCAGGTCATGGCCGCCCGAAGGGCGAGGGCGGAGCCCGAGTCAGCAGCATCCGCTTCGCCCTTCGGGCTAGGATCCGCCGGTCTGGCCACCCCTGCTCCGGCCCTCCCCCGGAGGGCCTCCGCGACGGGGTGACCAGCCCACTCGACCTTAGATCCCGGCAACGCATGCGTGGCCGGGGCGGGTCCGAGCCCCGTCAGCCCCGCGCCGTTCTCCGCCTTTCTCGTCGACTCACTCGGGCGGGGGCTCGAACCGCGTCTCCGTCGCCCTTCGGGCT
>CAIRAS010000321.1 GCA_903876615.1 uncultured Holophagaceae bacterium | reverse complement strand
GTCGATGAGGTTGCGGCTGATGATGTCGGGGAGGAAGGCCAGGAGGGCGCGCTGGAGGCCGTAGACCACCAGGGGCGTGGTGGACTGCTTGAGCTGGTCCAGCCGCTCCTTGACGGCGAGGATGCGGTGGGTGGTGTGGGGAGCGCGGGCGGGCAGTTCCAGCGGCACGGCGGCGAACTTGTTCTCGCAGCGCAGGGGCATGCCGGGATGCCGCACGTTCACGGGCATCGAGATCAGGAACCGGGAGGGCGCCTCGGCGCCCTTGCGCGCCAGATAGGTGGAAAACGCCCCGGAAACCGAAGCCATGAGCACGTCGTTCACCGTGGCCCCGATGAGGTCCTTGGCCTTCTTGACCACCTGCAGGTCCAAGGGCGAGGTCCAGGCCACCCGCTTCACGCCGGAAAGCTCAGGACCGTGCAGATGGCTGTTGTCAGGGAACCAGGCGAGACGGCGCAGGAGGACACCGGGTGCACTCAGGGGGATGGCCACGGCCCGCTGCAGGAGTTGCATGGGGTTCAACCCTCCCAGGGGCGGGATCGAGCCCTTGGCCAGGCCGTCGGTTTGGTTCCAGGTCTCGTCCATCAGGGCGAACATGAGGGACACCAGGGCCATGCCGTCCCCGATGCTGTGGTGGATGCGGACCAGGAGGGCCGTGCCGCCACCCTCGAACTTCTCGATGACCTTCATCTCCCAGCGGGGCCGGTCCTCTTTCAGCTTTCGGTTGGCCATCCTCCCCACGTAGGCCTGGACGTCCTCGAGGCTCTTCAGGTTCTTGCCCCGGGCCGGGACGATGTGGCGCGCGAGGTCGAAGTCCTGGTCCAGTTCCCAGTAGCTGAGGGGCCCCTGCTCGGTGATCCGGCAGCGGAGCCGTTCGAAGCGCGCGGGGTCCGGCCCCTCGAAGATGCGCTCCTGGAAAGTCTTCCGCAGGGTCGGCACATCGATGTGGTCGGTGATGATGACTGCATTGATCACCATCAGGTTGGTGTCCGAGTCCTGCAGCCAGATGGCGTCGTTTGATGAAATGAGTTCCCGCATCATCACCCCTTACGGACGGCCAGGATGAACGCAATGACAAAAAAACCGGACCACACGGGCCAGGGCGCCCGGAAGCCCATGGCCACGGCGCCCGCCACGAGGCAGGACCCCGCGATGAGGGTGCCGCGGAGGCCCGACAGAGGGGATTCGGTGGGCTGGTGGGCGATTCTCTCCAGGACCCGGAGGCCATCGGTGACCAGCAGGGGCATCTTGGCCAGGGCGTCCACCATGTCCGGCACGCCCCGCATGCCTTCGGTGAAGATCCGCATGGGGCTGAACTGGTTCATGAACAGGGCCCGCACATGCCGCTTGCTCACCTCGGCCACGTCGAAGCCCGGCAGCAGTACGTTGCCGACGCCTTCGAAGGTGACCAGCGCCTTCACCATGAGCACCAGCTCCACGGGGAAGTACATGCCATGCTCGGCGCCCCGGGACAGGGACTGGAGGATCAGCTGGCCCAGGGAGAACTCCTTGAAGTTCGATCCGCGCTTCCAGCGGTTGGCGATGTCCACAGCGTCCCGGCGGAAGGCATTGGGGTTGGCGCCAGGGCCCGGCTGGGCGATGGCCGTGAGGTAGCGGGCGGCGTTCTCGCCATCCCCCATGACCAGGGCGAAGTAGTAGTACATGAGCGCCCGGCGCAGGTCCTCGTCCAG
>CAIRAS010000320.1 GCA_903876615.1 uncultured Holophagaceae bacterium | reverse complement strand
GGATCATGCCCTTGTCGTCCACCCAGGGCACCCGGAAGCCGATGACCCGCTCGGGCTCCACCACCCGCTCCAGGATGGCGTGCTTCTTGTACTTCGGCTCCTTCTCGAGGACCGGGTCCAGGGAGTGCAGGATCTCGGTGGCGGCCTGGATGAACAGGCTCTCCCAGGGCGCCTTCTTCTTCATGCCTTCGAGGACTTCATTGACGTACTGGCTCATGGGTTCTCCAGGTGGATGGGGTTTGAGAAAGAGGGGCGGAAGCCCGGATGGCAACTGCGGTCGAGAGAAGGTCGCCGGGGAGCCTGTCCCGAGGCTGCGGCGGTATGCTTCAAGGGCCGGAAACAGGACGACATGACTCTAGCTCCAGCCGCCCTCCTGGGCACTGCCGGACCCTCAATCGGTGACCTAAAGCACTAAAAACTCGGCATTCCTGCCCAAACTTGAAAATGGCATTTACAGACTGTCAAGGCCTCAGGCGCCCCAGCCGGTCTGCGACGTCATCGCGGAACCGCGCCAGGAAGCCCAGGGCGAAGGCCCCTGGATCGAGGGCCTCGTCCCGCAGCAGCGGGGTCAGGTCCATGGCGAAGGTCAGGCCCGCCGTGGCGTCCAGGCCATGGCTGGCGTGGTAGGTGGCGTGGGCCTTGCGCCGGCCGAGGGTGGCCAGGTCGTAGCGCTTCCCCCCCGCGATCTGGCTGTCGAACACGGCGAGCAGCGCCGCCTGCAGGTCCTCCCGGGCGCTCACGTCCAGGGCCACCTTGTCCGTGTCCGGGAGCCAGTCCAGGTCGCGCCAGACCTCGCAGCCCAGCAGGCGCAGCGGGCGCTGGGCCTGGGGCAGGCTGCGGAGTGCGGCGAGGACCCGCAGGGCCACGGCCACGTGGGTGTCGTGCTTGTCGGCCAGGTTGTGGGTGTAGACCACCTGGGGCCGCGCCGCCGCCAGCAGGGCCGCGAGATCCGCCACGGGCCGGGGGTCCGCGCCCTTCACGGCGGCGCTGGGGTAGTCCAGCTGGACGCAGGCGCCGAACTGTCCGAGCCGGGCCGCGGCCCGCTGCTCCTCGCGCCGGATGGCCTTCATCTGCTCGTCCGTGCAGTCCCGGTAGCGGCCGTCCCGGGCCGAGCCGCCGCCATCGGTGACCACGGCGCCCAGGAACCACGCGTCCTCGCGCTGGTAGCAGGCCTCGATGCCGTGGAAGGCCATGATCTCCAGGTCGTCCTGGTGGGCGCCGACCGCCAGGTGCGTCGTGCGCGCCAGGGCCGCGGTGGGCTCCAGGGCGTCCGGGATGAAGAGGTCGGCGGTGGGAAGCTGGAAGCGCATGGGAAATCTTAGCTGGGTATCGGCCTCTCTCGGCCTCATCCCTTCAAGATCAACAGCGGAACCGCAGATGCCGCAGATTCGCGCCGGCACACTCTGCTTGGGCCCGCCTGTCCTGGCGCCCAAGCTGGAGGTGCTCCCCAAGCCACCCAAGAACCAAACAACCCGGGCTGAATGCATGGGGCCGCAACACGCATCTGTGCCATCTGCGCCATCTGCGGTTTCCAATCTTCAAGCGATGGTTGCCTGATGGCCGGGGTGTCTCAAGGCAGGGGCGGCAGGCTGGCCGCCGCGATGCTCTGGCCAACCCGGCGGCTGCGCTCGTCCGGCAGCTGGATCTTCAGGTGCGCGAGCTCCGGGAACTCGCGCCGCAGGACATCCAGGGCGCTGCCCAGGAGCAGGCCGCCGCCCCGGCCGCTGGTGCAGCGGCCCAGGAGCAGCAGGTGGCGGATCTCGTAGAAGTCCGCGTAGTGGGCGATGGCGTAGCCCAGGTAGATGCCCATGGTCTCCCAGATCTGCCGCGCCCCTGCGTGGCCGGCCTCCAGCAGATCCTGGACGGCCTTCAGGCGCTCGGCGTCGGACACCCCCACCGGCAGCTCGATGCCCGCGGCCGGGGCCAGGCGGAACACGCACTGCTGGCTGAAGTAGAGCGCCCCGGCGCCGCGGTCGCCGCTCCACTCGTCCACCGGGGCGTCGGGGCTGTAGTCCACAGGGGCGAAGGCCAGCTCGTTGAGCCAGCCCAGCAGGTTGCCTTCGGTGTTCACGTAGCCCGCGGCCTCGCTGGAGCCCAGGGCGATGCCGAGGACCCCGTTCTCGCCCAGGCTCATGGCCCCGGCGAGGGCCGTGACGTCGCCATCGTTGGCCACCTCCAGGGGGACCCCCAGCTCCGCCCGGATGCGCAGGAAGACATCGCGGATCTCGCCGTAGCGCTCCTTGGGAATGCCCCGGAAGAGGCTGGCGATGCGGACCTGGTTGTTCACCAGGATGCCGGCGGAGCTGCCGCCGATGGCGTCCACCCGGGGCAGGTGGCGGGCGGCGCTGCGCAGGGCCTGCATGATCTCGCCGTAGTGGTAGGCGGGGTCTGCATGCAGGCGGGGCGACCAGACCACCTCCTCGCTGAAGACGGCCTCCCCGTCGATGACCGCGCTGACCTTGCGGTCCGAGGCGCCCAGGTCGAAGCCGATGCGGCAGCCATCCAGATGGCGACCCAGGGGCTGGCCGAGCTCCCGCGCCGGGGGCACCTCCGCCGGCGTGCAGGCCAGGACCTCGAAGGGCTGGCCGTAGACGTCCCCGCCCATGAACTGGCAGTCGAAGGCCCGGGCTCCGCCGGGTGCGTAGACCGCGCGCAGGTGGTCGGCGAGGGCGGGGGGGCCGCCCACGTAGGTCCGGCAGCCGCCCCGCTGCCACAGCAGGAACTTGAAGATCCGCTCGACGTAGGGCAGGTTGGCCGCAAAGCGGTTATGCCCCTCCGGAAAGACCACCGTCTCGAAGCGCGACAGGGCGCCGTCCGGTCGCTCCAGGCCCAGCACCAGCGGCACGGCCCCGGCAGCCATCGCCTCCGCCACGAAGGCGCGGTTGGCCAGGACCGGCGGGCGGAACCGGGGGTCCAGAGGGGGCGGCGTGGCGGGACTCACCAGGTGGAAGGTGGCACCCATGGAGAGGCTCCTGAGGAAGGGGACGGGGCGGACCGGACCAGGCTGATTATGGGGCCGGAGCCAGTAGGGCCGATACTGGCTGGAACCTCAGCCTCCTTGTCTCGCTTGCCCGGCGCCCTGCGCGATGGTAATGCTTATTTCGTTCCAGGTCCTTAGCCCATGAAGCGTTTCGAATTCCACCTCGACATCTCCGCCGAGCGCTACCTGGACTACTACCGGGGTACTGTCCAGCAGGCCATCGGGCGCAGCACCAGCGGCGAGACCGTGCAGTTCCCGGCCTCTCTGCTGAAGGCATTCATCACCCCCTCGGGCATCCACGGCGACTTCGTCCTCACCTGCGACGACCAGCACCGCGGCGCCCGGCTGGAGCGGCTGGGGCCCTGAGCAGGCTCAGCGCAGCGAGCTGACGGGCACGTTGGCGTGGCCCAGCAGGCGGTAGAGGCGGGGCAGGTGGCTCAGGGTGCGGGGCTCGCGGTTCAGGCCCTTCCAGGGGATGCTCTTGCTGCTGCGGGCGTGGACCACGGCGATCTTCTTTTTCACCTCGAGCACCAGGATCTCGTGGTGCTCGAAGCGGGGATCCTTCAGCACCCAGACCTGCCCAGCCTGGATGATGCGCGCCTCGGCGGGGAGGCCCTGCCAGGTGACGAGGTCCTTGAGCTCCCGGGCCTGGGCCAGCTCGGCGGCATGGACCTTCTTGGCCGCATGCCGGGCCCGGCGGTCCTCCAGCGCCTGCTGGGCCTCTTCCCGCAGCTTCTGCTGGGTCTCGCGGTGCTTCAGCCGGAAGGGCTCCTCCGCCCACTTCTGCGCCGAGCCCGGGGTGCGGAAGGGCCCCTTGATGCCTTCGAAGTCCTGGCGGGAGGCCCACCAGCCCTTCTTGCCCTTCCAATAGGCCGCCTTTCGGCCCCACTGGAAGATGCTGGCCCCGGCTTGGACCCACTTCGCCGTGAAGGGTGTTCTCGCCATGGTTTCCTCCCAAAGGGCCGGATGCTCCTCCATTGTCAGGCAAGTTCGTGGATCCATGCACCTTGAATTGTGCCTGGGGCCGGCCGGTCCAGTCGACACCCAATGTCCACCACGGGGCCTGACACTCCTGGATCCGGAGGTGTTTCGTGTGCCCTGCCAGCCCGCTGCCCCTGACCCACCACGCTCGCGTCCGCATGGACGGCCGGCGCATCTCCGCCGCGGCGGTGGACGCCGTCATTGCCCACGGCCGCACCGCCTGGGTCCGCGGAGCCCAGATCTTCGCCCTGGGCCACCGGGAGGTCGCGCGCGCCGCTCGGCGCGGCCTGGATCTGCGCTCTTTCGCGGGCCTCCAGGTGGTTTGCGCCCCCGATGGTGACGTGCTCACGGTCTACCGGAACCATGACTTTCGGGGACTGCGTCGGGCGGCTTGATGAAATAGTTCGCTTTTTTATCGCTTATAACTATTAGTCATTCCAATGCTTTGAGGCGATGAATTGGACACTCACTGTCAGATGGCTCGACGGATAGTGACACTGTGAATCCCTTCACGCTGGAGCCCCGATGAACCCTCTGAATGTCATCCTCACCCCTCTGCGCCAGGGCGCGCCCCGCACCGGTCGGGTGGCGGTGGATCTGCTGCTGCGGGTGCAGGCGCCGGAGCTGCCTGCGGAGGCCGCGACAGCGCGTGCGCCGCTCCATCTGGCGGTGGTCCTGGACCGCTCCGGCTCCATGTCGGGGCAGCCCCTGGTCGAGGCCCGTCGCTGTGCCGCGGCCATCGCCGGCCGTCTGGCCAGCGGGGACCGGCTGGCCCTGGTGGCCTATGACCACCGCGCCACCCTGGTTCAGCCCTGCCGCCCGGTGCAGGATCTGGTCGCCTTCGAGTCCCTGGTCAACGCCATCGAGCCCGGCGGCTATACGGACCTCTATGCGGGCTGGGCCACCGGGGTCGAGGCCCTTCGCAAGGTGCACCGCCCCGGGGTGGTGAGCCGGGTGCTGCTCCTCTCCGACGGCCAGGCCAATCAGGGCATCACCGATCCGGACATGCTGGCATCCGCCTCCCGCAACGCTGCTGAAACCGGCATCAGCACCTCCACCTATGGGCTCGGGGAGGGCTTTGAGGAGAACCTCATGACCGCCCTGGCCCAGCAGGGCGCGGGCCGCTCCTACTATGGCGAGACCGCCGAGGACCTCCTGGATCCCTTCATGGAGGAGTTCGACCTGCTGAGCAGCCTGGTGGCCCGCCGACTCCAGGTCGGGGTGGAGGTCCCCCGGGGTTGGACCGTCCGGCAGCTGAACCACTACCCGGAGCTCGCGCCCGGCTGCTGGCGGCTGCCGGACCTGGCGGCGAAGGCCGAGGCCTGGGCCCTCTTCCACCTGGAAGGCCCCCTCCCCGAGGGCTATTCCGGCGACATCCTGCTGCTGGGGACCTTCACCCTGCAGTGGGACGACCCCAAGGGGCAGGGCTCGGGACCCCGCCTGGTGCCGGCCCGCCTGCCGGTGCTGAGCGATGCGGCCTACCAGGCCCTGCCCGAGGATCCCCTGGTGGCCAGCCGGTTGCTGGAGCTGCGGATCGGCGAGCTGCAGGAGCAGGCCCACCGGGCGGCCCTGGCCGACGACTGGGACGAGGTCCGCCGGCTGCTGGACCAGATGAAGGCCCTGGCCGCTGAGAACCCCTGGACACTGGAGATCGTGGCTGCCCTTGAGGAGCTCATGCGGCGGGGCGAGCGGGACACCACCACGAAGGAGCTCCGCTTCGGGTCCTCCGCCATCCGGTACCGCCTCACCTCCCTGAATGAAGAGGCCGAGTGCCAGCCCACGGCCTCCTACACCCGCCGCAAGGGCCGGCAGGGGAAGGGCGGGTCTCTCGGCTCGGACACGCCGGGGGAGCCAACCTGAGCCGGAGCCGGAAGGGTGCAGGGTGGGGCTGGGACTTCTTGGCTGGCCCCCTACTTCGTTCGGGTTCATCCGGGATTTCAGGGAAGGCCCCAAGACATGCCAACCCCACCTCCGCGAGAGTTTTTGCCCTTCCCTCGAGAGTCGGGAGTCCATGAAGGGTTGCCATTCCAAGAAGCCCGGAAGAGCCTTTTTCGGGCATTCTTGAGCCGTGCGTCCCCAACGCATCCCCCGGGGAGGATGAACCCATGGCCAAGATTCTGGTGCTCCACGGCGCAGGCATGAACATGCGGGGCAAGGTCCAGGTGGATCTGTTCGGTCCCATGCAGCTGCCGGACTACGACCGGCTGATCCGGGAGTACGCGCAGGAGCTGGGCGTTGAGGTGGACATCTTCCACTCGAACGTCGAGGGCGAGGTGATCAACCGGATCTACGCGGCCCACGAGGAGGGCTTCGACGGCGCCATCTTCAACCCGGCCCTGTTCGCCACGGGCTACCCCGCGCTGGTCGGCGCCCTCTCCCAGGTGGCCTTCCCCACCATCGAGGTCCACATCTCGAACCCCCTGCGCCGCGGCCCCGCCAGCCAGACCTCCGCCGTCAGCCTGGGCGTCATCGCCGGCTTCGGCGTGGCCGGCTACGCCCTGGCCCTGCGGGGGCTGCGGGATCACCTCGCGGCGAGCAGGTAGCGCCCCAGGTCCCTAGGGCTATTTCCGGCGGCCCTTCGGGGCGTCGGCCGCGTCGGCCTGGCAGCGGCGCTCCACCTCGTCCAGCTCGGCGAGGGTGACCTCGATGTCGTGGCGGCGCTGCTCCAGCTCCGCCCGGCGGGCGGCGATGCGCTCCAGCAGGTAGCGCAGCTGGCCGGCCTCGCCCGGGGGCTGGTCATACATGTCCACG
>CAIRAS010000319.1 GCA_903876615.1 uncultured Holophagaceae bacterium | reverse complement strand
GCCCGAGAAGGTCCCGGTGAGGGTCGTGCTGCTCCCCACCGTGATGATCGCTGCGGCAGGCACAAAGCTGCTGATGGCGGGTGCCGCCACCACGCTCACTGTGGTGGTTGCGGTCTTGGTGCCATCCGCCTGGGAGGTGGCTGTGATGGTCACCGACCCCGCCGAGGCAGGAGCCGTGAAGGCACCCGTGGCGGCATCGATCGTCCCCGCGCTGGCCGACCAGGTGATGCCTGCGTTCGAGGCTCCCGAGACCGAACTGGAGAAGGTCGTGCCCGTGCCCACCGTCATCGTCGGGGTGGCCGGGGTCACCGTGCCCACCGCAACCACCTGAGGCGTCACCGAGACCGCCGTCGTCGCCGTCTGCATGGCCGGGTTGGTCACCGTCAGGGTGTACGTGCGGGCCACACCCTGGTCCCAGCTCGCCGTGATCGCGCTGGTCGCCGTGGTCGAGGTCACGGCACCCACGCTCTGGTCCACCAGGCCCGTCCCGTTGGAGAAGGTCGGCGTCAGGGTGAAGGTCGCACCGTAGGCCGGGGTGGCGCTGCTGGTCGTCAGGCTGGTCGCCACCGGAGCGGCATAGACCGTCGCCGTGGCCGTCTGGTTGGTCGTGCCATCCGCCGCCGCAGTGGCCTTGATGGTGTGCGCGCCGGTGGTCGTTCCGGCGGTGTAGACGCCCCCCGCCGTGATCGTGCCCACGCTCGCGTTGCCGCCCGCGACGCCGTCCACGCTCCAGTTGATCGTGGTGTTCACCGCGTTGGTCACCGCCGAGGCAAAGGTCTGCGGGTAGCCCACCGTGAGGTTCACCGTGGCGGGGCTGATCGCAGCCACCGTCACCGTCTGCGGCGTGCCGAGCACGCTGGCTGTGGCCGTGGCAGCCGTGGTCGCCGTGTTCGTCACCGTCAGGTAGTAGGTCTGCGTGGCGATGAAGCCGCTGACCTGCACCGCGATGGGGGTCCCAGAGGTGGCGCTGCTGGAGATATCAGAAGCCCCAGCGGAGGTCCCGACCACCGCCGTCCCGCCCGTGAAGGTCGGGGTGACGGTGATGGTGGTCGCCCCGTAGGCCGGCGAAGCGTTGCTGATGACGATGCTCGCCGTCGGGGCCGCCACCACCGCCACCTCAGTCGTGCTGGTCTTGCTGGCATCGTCCACCGAGGTGGCCGTGATCGTCACGGTCTGGGCGGTCGCGGGGGCCGTCCATGTGTTGCTGGACCAGGTGCCCGCCGTCGAGGACCAACTGACCGTGCCGAGGGCGCCGCCCGTGACGGTCGCACTGTAGGCCTGGGTCGTGCCGCCGGTCTTGGTGGTCCCGCTGGGGGTGACCGCGCCCACCACCACCACCTGAGGGGTCACGGTGACAGGGGTGGTCACCGCTGTGCCGGCGGCGTTCGTCACGGTCAGGGTGAAGGTCTTCTCCCCCACCCAGGTCGCGGTGATCGGGCTGGTGGCAGTGCCGGAGCTCACGGCCCCCACGCTCTGGTCCACCACGCCCGCCCCAGCCGAGAAGGTCGGTGTCAGGGTGAAGGTGGCGCCGTAGGCCGGGGTGGCGCTACTGGTCGTGAGCGCGGTCGCCACCGGGACAGCCACCACCGTCACCAGGGTGCTGCTCGTCTTGGTGGGATCACCCAGGCTGGCCG
>CAIRAS010000318.1 GCA_903876615.1 uncultured Holophagaceae bacterium | reverse complement strand
GTCGTCCACGGAGCGGTTCAGCTCCTCAAGCAGATCCTGCCTTAGGCGGATCTCGATCTCGAGATTGGCCCGCTCGGTGATGTCCTGGATGATGCTGAAGAGCACCTGGCGGCCGAGGATCGTCGTGGGGGAGGAGTTCACTTCCACGGTCCGGATCTCACCGCTGGCCAGGCGGTGGGTGAAGACGAAGGTCCGCTTCTGCATGCCGGTGGAGCGCCGCATCTCCTCGGCGATCTCCTCCGGGGGCAGGGTGTTGATCTCGCCGATGTTCATGGCCTGGAGGCGCTCGCGATCATAGCCGTAGAAGGCCGCGGCCGCGGGGTTGGCGTCCTGGATCCGGCCGTCCACCGGATCGATGAGAAGCATGACGGCGCTGTGGGACTCGAACATGGAACGGAACCGGGCCTCGTCCGCCCGGAGGGCGTCCTCCGCTTCCTTCTGGGCGGTGGCATCCGAGAGGATCCACAGGGTTCCCCGGCTCAGGTCTGGCGGCTCGATGGCCTTGCCGTTGAGATGGATCCAGATGGGGGAGCCATCGCGGCGTACGAGCTTGTGTACGGTCTCGTAGTTCTCGCCCCGGGCGAGCAGGGGGTAGGCGTCCCGGCCCAGCTGCTCGTAGGCCTCCTGCGAGGGGAAGAGCATCCGGGTGTCATGGCCTTCCAGCTCCTCGAGGGGATACTGGAACACCTTGCCCATCCAGCGGTTGATCCAGACCTGCCGACGGTCCACCACCAGGGAGATGCCGACGTTGGCGTTCTCCAGGATGATTTCCTGCTCCCGCATGATCCGCTTCAGCTCGTCCTGGGCCTGCTTCTTGCTCGTGATGTCGTCCACGACCCCCGAGTAGAACTTCAGCCGGCCGTCGGCGTCCAGGACCGGCCGGACGGTGAGGGCCACCCAGAGCCCCCGCCCATCGCTCCGGACCCAGCGGGTTTCGGTTCGCAGCTGGTCCGACTTGCCCTGCAGCAGGGCCTGGCGCAGCAGCAGGTCCCGGGTCTGCTGGGCCGGATGGGTGAACGCGTCAAAGGTGACGCCCGTCAGTTCCTCGGCGGTCTGTCCGACGATCTGCTGGAAGGTCGGGTTGGAGCGCAGGATGACCCCCTGCGCATCGGACCAAAAGATGCCGAGGGTGGCGTTCTCGAAGATGGCCCGAAGCTGCTCCTCGCTGGCCTGGAGATCTTCCAGCGCCTGCTTGCGCGCGGTGATCTCCCGGTTGCTGACCCGGTGCCCCTTGAAGTTGCCGTGAGGGTCGCGGATGGGGTGGCAGACATGGGAGATCCAGCGGACGGCCCCATCCCGGCGGATGATCCGGAAGTCCAGGGCCCCGTCTTCCATGCCGCTGGGATAGTGCTGGTGGGCTTCGGCCAGGAACTGGTCATCGGGATGGACGATGCGCAGCAGCAGCCCTGGGTCGGCGATGAACTCCTCGCGGGTATGACCCGTGATGGCCACGCAGGAGGGGCTCATGTAGACGATCTGGTGACCGGGGCCCTCCCAGTACTCCCAGTCCGAGGTGTAGTCGGCCACGGTCCGGAACTTCTCCTGGGACTGGGCGTTGGCCTCTTCCGCCTCCTTGCGGGCGGTGATGTCCTGGTGGGTGCCGGACATCCGGAGGGGTTGGCCTTCCGGGGTCCAATCCACCACCCGGCCCCGGTCCAGCACCCAGACCCAGCTGCCATTGCGGTGGCGCATCCGCACCTCGCACTGGTAGGTCTCGTCCTCGCGCCGAAAGCAGCGCTCGATGAGTTCATTGGAGCGCTGCAGGTCCTCCGGGTGGACGAGCTCCACCCAGGTCTGGAGGTTCGCCGGAGTCAGCTCCTCGAGGGTCCGGCCGACGATCTCGGCCCAGCGGTCGTTGATGGCGATGCTGCCCGATGGAATGTCCCAGACCCAGGTGCCCGCGTCCGTGCCCCAGATGACCTCCTTCAGCTGCTGGGAGAGCTCGGCCAGCCGATCATGGCCTTCCTGCAGCTGGGCCTTCCGCTCGTTGGCCAGCCGTAGCGCCTCGCGCTCGGAGCGGGTCAGGGCCAGGAAGAAGGCCGCCAGCAGGAGGCTGATAAGACTGCCGGTCAGCAGGACCATCCAGTGCCGCCCCGCCCCCTGCAAGGCCACGCCTACCTGGTTCTGGCGGATGCTCAGGATCCAGTTTCGGCCACCCACGTCCAGCATGCGGGTGGTGCCGGGCTGGCCCGCTGCCTCGGCGGCCTCCCGGGTGGATTCGAAGATGCGCCGGTCCATGCCGTCGGGTTCGCCGTCGATGAGGTCCACTTCCGCGTCACGCACTTCATGCTGCAGGATGCCGCCCAGCAGCTGCCGCACGTTGAAGGGCAGGAAGGCCCAGCCGAGGAAGGCCTTGCGGCGGGCTTCCAGGCTGTCCAGGGGGGCCTGCAGGCGGTAGACCGGCGCGAACATCAGGACCCCCGTCTGACTGTCGGCGGCACCCTCTCCGTCCAGTCGGACCTTGCCGGACATGGCCACCTGACCGGTGTCCCGCGCCCGGAGCATGGCCTCCCGGCGC
>CAIRAS010000317.1 GCA_903876615.1 uncultured Holophagaceae bacterium | reverse complement strand
CAGGCGGATGGTCATGCCGTGGGTCACCATCACCGCGTTCTCGGGGAAGGATTCCTTCTCGAAGTCCCGGAAGAGGGTCCCGAAGAAGTCGCTGACTCGGTCATAGACATCGGCCGCCGACTCGCCATCCGGAATCCGGTAGTAGAAGGTTCCGTAGGCATCGCGAGCCTTATCGACTGCGACACAGGCTTCGAGATCCCGGAGGTGCCCCCACTCCTGCTCCCGGAGCCGGGGCTCCTCAGTCTGGCGGAACTGGCTCTCGGGGAAGGCCCTGGCAATCTCTCGAAAGGTCTGCCGGGTCCTGAAGTGCGGCGAGACGTAAAAGCGGAGCCTTCCTTCTCCAACCACTTCCTGGAGCTGGGATCCTGCCTCCCGAGCCTGGTGGTGACCGAGCTCCGTCAACAGCAGGGCATAGTCTGGCTTATGGGCGTAGACGCCCTTGTCGATATTGCCCTCTGATTCCCCGTGGCGGATGAGGATGATGCGTTTGGGTTTCATCGCCCAGTTATAGCACCTTGACGGAGCTTGGAGTATGGGTTGTGGATTGGAATGGCATCCATGGAGGCATGCTAGAAAATAGAAATAGTGGTCGAATCAGACCCGCTGCTCTCACACGGGCCAGCTGTCAGTCAGGGCTGCGAGACCGGCAAGAACCCCAGGCAGTCCCGTTGGGCCTCCTAGTTCTTTAATCTTCCTAAATCCTCCTCCATAAATCAGATCGGGGTTCAGAGCGATCCGTTCCATTCGGTAGGCAGCCCTGGGATCCTTGCTGCTGCTTAGCCAGAGATAGGAGCAGAACTCGCAGAAACCCTCTTCCAGGTCTGTCGGGAGCTCGTAGCAACTCTTCTGGAAGATCCAGGCATGGCCCAGTTCGTGGGCGATCACGGCGCCCTGCATCAGGCTGGGGCGACCCCGGAGGAGGCGGATCTCTGGCACGCTCCGGACAGGTCGACCTTTCGCATCGGAGGTGCTGACCTTCCGGATGAGACCGGCAAGAGGGGCGTCTGTTTGAGTGTCTGAGATCTTCATCTCATCGGGGGCCACGAGCCGCAGGGGGAAGCTCTGCGGCCACCAGGGCAGTCCCTCACCCCTGAGTTGGCCCTGGATGCCCGCGAGCAGCGGTTCCAGGGCCTTCGAGTCCTGGGGGATATCGCTCCTGCAGGAGGCGCAGAACTCTCCGGTCGGTTGATTCCCGGGGATCAGGTGGCCGCAGCACTGGCAGAGGATCTGGTTTTGGGCATGGCAGTTGCAGAACGGTTCCTGGTGGTGGCTCAGGCTGAACTGACGAGCCAACGGTCGCCGGCAGACGCCGCAGCAGAAGTGCTCCGGATGCCAGGTATGGCCGAGGGCCGTGAGACAGGTCCCGAAAATCGGACCACCGCAGGCGGCGCACCGCGCCTGTGATGATGCGGAAGGCACCGTCCTGGACCAGTTGACTAGGGACTCCAGGAACCTCATGGCTTCTGCTCAGGCAGTTCACTTCTCAGCCTGGCCTGGATATGGACAGGTAGCTCTGGGATAGAAAGGAT
>CAIRAS010000316.1 GCA_903876615.1 uncultured Holophagaceae bacterium | reverse complement strand
GGTTTGCTGCAATCCCTCCAGAGTGATCCTAATTTATTGTATTTGTATCACTTAGAATGTCCATTGAAATCGATAGGACAACGAAACGACGCGACAACCAGCGACATGCAACTTGTTTGTTTGTAGTGCCGGTGACAAAGGTGTGCGGTGAAGTGTGCACCAGCCCACTCGATGGCTAATGAGTCGGCACTGAAAAACCCCGTACGGGCGATCAGGCTGTCGAGAGGGCCTGGTGAGGGGTTGCTTCGGCTTCGAGCAGGACGATGAGGGCCTGGATGACCTTCCTGGGCTCGCCCATAAGAAGGCGCAAAAGAGCCCCGATGTGCGCCAGGATCTTCCTCATATTGTGCCCAGCGCCGCAGAGGATGACGTTCTGTGCGTCTCCGACCACTTCCTTGAGGAAGTTCAGTCCGAGAAATCCGTGGCTCTTCATGTGGCTCATCTCGGGTTCGATGGCGGCCCTTCGTCGTAGGTCCCGTTTGAGCACCTTGCTGAGCTTTCGAGCCACTTATGAGGACTGAACTGCGTCCAGGATCAACGCCGTGGCCGTTGTATCCCTTGTCGCGGCATTCTCAGGATGGATGCCCTGTGAAAGCCGTTTTAGCTGTGGAGGTGCGACCCCGCTAATCAGACTGGCCCACGCTGGCAGTAGTACCACGCTGTGTTGCGGCCCGCCAGGGTCAGCACGAATCGCAGTGTCGATTTCGTCTCAGCCGCGCCTGGGCATCCCCCACATTTCAAGGGAGGTGCCATGGGTGGCATACGGGAAGTCGCAAAGTTGGCCTGCGGGCTGGATGTGCATCGTTCAGAGGTGGTCGCCTGCCTGATCACCTCGGGGACCCGGAATCGCCCCAAGGTTGAGACCCGACGCTTCCGAACGGTGCTGGCGGAACTGTTCCAGCTTCGCGCTTGGCGCGTGGAAGCCGGGTGCGAGGTGGTGGGAATGGAAGTTACGAGTCCTTACTGGAAGCCGATCTACGCGGCTCTAGAAGACCATGTCCAACTCGTGGTCGGCGATCCCCGGACCATGCTCCGCAACCAGATCCTGAAGTTGCTGGAGGGAATAGGTATCAAGCTCGCCAGTTTCATCAGCAATGTATTTGGCGTGACTGGGATTGGCCTGCTGCGGTCCCTCTCGCAGGGCCAGGATGTGCGTGCTCAACTTCCACTCCTCGTCAAAGGCACCCTGCACCGGAAGCTCACCGGCCTGAACCTGGCCCTCGAACAGCCGCAGCCAGAGCATCTGCGGGAGTTGCTCGCGATCCAGTTGCTGCGGCACGATGATCTCGACCGCGTAGTCAATCACATCGAGGCCTTGATCGAGACCCGCATGGAGTCCTATCATGCCGAAAGGAACCTGCTCCTCCAAGTCTATGGCCTCGGAACCACCGCGGTGAACATCATCCTCGCGGAGATCGGCGTGGACATGGGCGTGTTCCCCACACCCGCCTATCTGGCGGCCCGGGCGGGCGTCTGCCCCGGCAATCGTGAGACAGGCGGGAAGCGCATCAGCGGGGCCACTCGAAAGGGCAACACCTACCTCACCACCATCCTCGTAAAATGTGCCCTGGCCACCGTCCGCGCCAAAGGCAGCTACTTCCGCTCGAAGTACCACCACCTCCGTGCACGCATCGGCCAAAAGCGAGCCCTGATGGCCATTGCCCACAAACTCATCCGGCTCATCCACCTATTGCTTTCCTGGAAGGAACCCTACAAAGATCTCGGTGCGGCCTTCCTCGACAAGCGCGAGAAGACCGTCAAAGCCGACAAGCTCACCCGCCGCCTCCAAGCCCTTGGCTACCGCGTCACTCTCGAACCCCTCCCGGATGCAGGATTGATAGCGTAAGGGTTACGACTCTGTTTTCATTGCAGGAAAGAAGATCCCTTCGACCCTTTGGACCGGTGGCCGTGAACAAGCCACTTGGACGTGGGGGAAGTCTCACTCAGGCGCTCGTGGTCCCCGGGCAGACCTTTCAATTCAGACTGGCTCGGCCTCCGTGAGACCGAGCCGGTCCAGCAGGGCATGGAGGTCCCCCTCCTGGTCGAGGCGAGGAATGATGCGGTCCACCACCCGAAGAAACCCTTCCCCAAGCAGGGAGGTGCGATCAGGCAGGCCGGTCTCCACCAGCAGCCTGATGGCCGAAGTGTGGCTCCATTCCTCCGACAGGGCCGCCATCAATTGGGGTTCTGTCAAGACTTGGTGTAGCC
>CAIRAS010000315.1 GCA_903876615.1 uncultured Holophagaceae bacterium | reverse complement strand
CGCCGCCCACGCCCAGGGTGGTGAGCCGGGCAAAGGGCACGTCCCGGCGGTGCGGGAGGCCCAGCAGGTCATCGGGGAAAGGGTGCATCATCGGGTCCAGTATGGACTGGGGAGGTTCCAGATGAAGGTGCTGCTCTTCGGCGCGACCGGCATGATCGGGCAGGGGGTCCTGCGCGAGTGCCTGCTCGATCAGCGGGTGTCAGCGGTCCTCGTGATCGGGCGCAGCCCTTCCGGGCAGGCCCATCCCAAGCTGCGAGAGCTGCTCCACGCTGACTTCTTCGACTACTCGGCTGTCGAGGGCGCGCTGACGGGCCTGGACGCCTGCTGCTTCTGCCTGGGCGTCACCTCGGCGGGGCTCAGCGAAGCGGCCTACCAGCGCATGACCTATGACCTCACGCTGGCCGCGGCCCAGACGCTGGCCAGGCTGAACCCGGCCATGACCTTCTGCTACATCTCTGGCGCTGGCGCCGACAGCTCGGAGCAGGGCCGCATCATGTGGGCCCGGGTGAAGGGCCGCATCGAAAACGCCCTGCTCCGGCTGCCCTTCAAGGCCGTCCATGTGTTCCGCCCGGGCGCCATCCAGCCCCTGCACGGCATCAGCTCCCGGACTTCCCTGTACCGCCTGCTCTACGTCCTGCTGGGGCCGTTCTGGCCGCTCCTGAAGGCGCTCTCGCCGGACAGCTTCACCACCACAGAGCAGCTCGGCCGGGCCATGCTTCAGGCGGCGCTGGCAGGGGCGCCCAAGGCCATCCTGGAGACCCCCGACATCAACAAGCTTTAGGGTCTTCAAGCGCCAGCAGCCGGGCCTTCCGCTCCGGGGTGCCGAAGGCGCTCCAGCCGCCGGGGCCGTTCGCGGCCACCACGCGGTGGCAGGGCACGAGGATCAGGATGGGGTTGGCCTTCACGGCCTGGCCCACGGCCCGGGCCGCGCCCGGCCGACCCGCCAGCAGGGCCACATCGCCGTAGGTGAGGGTCTCCCCCGGTCGGGTGGCGCGCAGCACCTCAGCCACGCGGCGCTGGAAGGGTGTCAGCCCCGACAGGTCCACCGGCAGGGCGCGCAGGTCCTGGGGCTGGCCACCCAGGTGGGCCAGGAGCCGGCGCAGGGCCTCCTGCACCCAGTCGGGCGCTGTCGCGGCCTCGTCGGGCCCCGGGACCTCCGCGAAGCGCAGCAGGCAGATGCCCTCGGCGCTCCAGCCCAGCCGCAAGCGGCCCAGCCCGGTGACGAAGGACAGCTCGCGGGTCATGAGGCCGCGGCGACCTCCCCCTTGCGCGGGATGAGGGACATGGCCCGCTCGGCCAGGGCGGTGATGGTGAGGGACGGGTTCACGCCGATGTTGGCGGAGATGGCCGCCCCGTCGATGACGTAGAGGCCCTCGTAGCCGAAGAGGCGATGCTGTTGGTCGATGGCGCCGGTCTCCGGGGAGTCCCCCATGGGGGCGCCGCCGAGGATGTGGGCCGTGGTGGGGATGCCCAGGAGGGTCTCGGTGAGGAGGCTGGTGGGGTAGCCGTCGAGCTGGTGGGCCACCCGGCGGGCCAGGTCGGTGGCCTCCGGTGCCCAGGCTTTGGCTGGAGGCCCATCGCCCTTGGTGGTGATCGCCCCCCGGAAGAAGGCCGTGAAGGGGCTGCGGCCAAGACGCATGCTGATATGGCCATCCACCGTGCGCATGTAGAGCAGGATCATCGTGTACTTGGCCCAGTCCGGCACCAGGTAGGCCTTCACGGTCTGGATGGGGTGACGGGCCACCAGACCCAGGGCGCTCCCGATGCGCTGGAGAAGGGTGTCCCCCGGGGCGTTGGGCAGCATGAGGGTGCGGAAGACACCTGAGCCGGCGGAGTACCGCACGGGCTCGAGGTGGCTGTGCTCGTCCGTGTGCAGGATGGATCCGATGGCAATGCCACTGGAGAGGTCCTTGTCCCGGCGGGAGGTCACCACGCCGATGAGGACCTCGCTGTTGGTGCGGATGAAGTCACCAACCCGATCGGACAAGCGGGGCAGGCCGTCGAGGCTCTCCTTGAGCCGCAGCAGCAGGGGCACGGTCCCCGTTACACCCCCGGCGAAGATCACCTTGTTGGCCCGGTAGGTTTTGCGGGCATTGAGGGCCGGGATGGCCCAGGTGCCATGCCGGGCCTCCAGCTCGTAGCCTCCCTCGGGATGGGGGCGCACCCAGGTGACCTCTGTGTCGGCCTCGATCTCCAGGCCCCGCTTCTCGGCCAGGTAGAGGTAGTTCTTGTCCAGGGTGTTTTTGGCGCCGTGGTTGCATCCCACCATGCAGCCGCCACAGAGCTCGCAGCCCGTGCGGTCGGGACCCTCACCGCCGAAGAAGGGATCCGGCACGGTCTCGCCCTTCTTGCCGAAGTACACGGCCACGTTGGTGTGCTCGAAGGTGTCCCCCCGGCCAATCTGCCGGCCCACTTCCAGCAGGACCTCGTCGGGGTAGGTGAGGCTGGGGTTGCGGGTGGCTCCCAACATGCGCAGGGCGGTCTGATAGTGCTGGGCCAGCTCCGCCTTCCAGTCCGCCAGGCTGCTCCAGGAGGGGGACTGGAAGAAGGGATCCTTGGGAATGGGCAGGGTGTTGGCGTAGACCAGGGAGCCGCCGCCCACGCCCACGCCCGACAGGGCGGTCACGTTGGGCAGGAAGGTCATCTTGAAGAGGCCCCGGCAGCCCACATAGGGCGCCCAGAAGAAGCGCTTGAGGTTCCAGTTGGTCTTGGGGAAGTCCCCGGTGCGCAGGCGCCGGCCCTTCTCGAGCACCAGGACCTTGTAGCCCTTTTCTGTGAGCCGCAGGGCGCTGACGCTGCCGCCGAAACCCGAGCCGATGATGATGTAGTCCCACACCATGGTCATGCTCCCCGCCATCCTGGATGGCTGAGGGAAGCCTACACCCGTTTGGGGCAGATGCCATTTGGGATGCGGCCCCTGAAGGGCCTGGGGCACACTGGTGCCATGCGCTGGCTCAGCATCGACCACGGCACCAAGAAGATCGGCCTCGCCTTCTCAGACGAGCTGGAGATCCTCTCATCGCCCTTCGAGGTCTGGCCCCAGGAGGGCGAGCGCACCCTGGAGCGTCTGGCGCGCCTCTGCCGAGAGGAAGGCGTGCAGATCCTGGCCGTGGGCCTGCCCCGCCACAAGGATGGCGCCGAGAGCGAGACCGCCCCCGCCGCCCGGGCCTTCGGCGAGGCCCTGGCCCAGCGTACCGGCCTGCCCCTGCGCCTGGTGAACGAGCACCTCAGCAGCGCCGAAGCCGAGCGCCTCCTCCGCGAGCGCGGCGTGAAGCCCGAGAAGCGGAAAGCCATGCTGGACGCGGCGGCTGCGGCGGTGATCCTGGCGGAGGTTCTGGAGGACCGGCGGGCCAGGCAGATTCCTGCGGACAGGCTGGACTGATTCTTGATTCGCGAAACAAGAAATTTCTATTTCGCGAATTGCGAAAAACGATCATACTTAGCATATGGTGCTCAAACCGCAGGATCTTCTCGTTGTCTTAAAGCTCTGGGTTTCTCGGGGGCAGGGGTGGACCTACCCAGTGCTGGCAGATGCATTGAAGATGAGCGCTTCCGAAGTTCACGGGGCCGTGAAGCGAGCCTATGCAGCGGGTCTCCTAGTTGAACCGAAGGCTGATGCCCGCCCGAATTCTGGTGCCCTCCTTGAGTTCCTTGTCCACGGCGTGAGGTACGTCTTCGCGCCCGACCGAGGAGAGCGGACCCGAGGTCTGCCAACCGGCTACGCGGCGCCTCCCTTGGCTGAGGCATTCTTGCCCTCAGAGGAACCGGTGCCGGTATGGCCTCATCCACAGGGAACCGTTCGTGGAGAGTCGTTCAGCCCGCTCTACCGATCAGCGCCGGAAGCCGCGCTTGCGGATAAGGCTCTCTATGAGCTGCTGGCCCTCGTGGACGCCATGAGAGGTGGTCGAGCTAGGGATCGGAACCTGGCCAAGCAGATCCTCGCAGAGCGCATCCAATGACCGGGACATCCCTGAACTCTGAGATGGTGGAGCGCGTGGCGCTTCTCCTTGGGGACCTCCGGAAGCGAGTGGTCTTTCTTGGCGGAGCCGCCACCGGGCTGCTCCTGACGGATCCTGGTGCACCCCCAATACGGGCCACGCGGGACGTGGATGTCATTGTCCAGATCGGTGGCTGGTTGGAATACCGTGCCCTTGAGGTGCGCCTCCTGGCGCTCGGTTTCAGGCAGGATCAATCGGAGGGCGCTCCTCTGTGCCGCTGGACCCAGGAGGGGCTGTTCCTCGATGTGATGCCTACGGACCCCTCCATCCTCGGCTTCTCGAACCGCTGGTATGAGAAGGCATTGAAAGAGTCCAAGGTCTACACACTGCCTGGTGGCACCGAGATTCAGTTGGTATCTGCACCATGCTTCCTGGCGACCAAGCTGGAGGCCTTCCTTGGTCGGGGGCACGGGGACTTTCTCGGGAGCCACGATCTTGAGGATGTGGTCTCGCTGCTGGATGGCCGAGAAGGCCTGGTCGGTGAGATTGGCGCCTCCACACCTGACCTTCGAGATTTCATCTCAGATACTTTCCACCAGTGCCTGAAGGATGACAACTTCATGGCCTCCGTTCAGGGCAACCTTCCCCCGGATCCAGCCAGTCAGGCACGATTCCCACCATTGATGGAGAGGCTCCGGATTCTGAGCATGGGTAGGTCACCAGGGTGAGCTTCTGATAGCGATGCAGACTGGGGGAAATAGCGTTGTTCCTCGGCTTGCTTCAACCCGGGCAGACCTGGAACCCCTCTGCTGCCGCCGCTTCACCCAGTCGTCCGTCGGCACAGGCGAACACTACTGCCAGACCGCCCTCCTCCCGGAGGAGCAGGGCAGATGCTAGATGGATTGCGTCGAGCGTTCGGAGAGGATGCTTGAGGCAGAGACCACAGGCGGCATCCACCGTCCGGTCCATCGCCACCTGGGCCAGGCCTGCCCAAACTTCCTCAAAAGCAACCAGCGACGCACGGATGGCTTCATGGGGATGGCCTTCCCGGAGCAGACGCGCAAAAGCCGAATGAACCTCAATCCGCGCCAGGGTCGAGGACGCCAGTGCCTGGGCTGCCTCAGCGGCCTCCCAGACGGCCTCCGAGCCCTCCTCGACACGCACGAGTTTCACGAGCGCGGAGGTGTCGAGATAGAGGATCAAAGGCGCTCCTCGCGATCCTCAAGAACCAGGGAGGAGAGGGGACTCTGTGGTGGGCCCACGGGGCGCGGAATGGTGGGTTTCCCTCCCTGCCAAGTGACGTAGAGAAGGCTTCGCAGCGCAACTTCCCAGGGCTTCTGGTCCTGCTGAAGGCCCTTGGCCATCAGATCCCGAGCAGCTTCGGACACCGAGACCTTGGTGTGTCGTTCCGCAGCCAGCCGTTCCGCATAGGCCTGCAATTGGGTGGCCTCTTGTTCGGAGATTCGCAGGTGGATGGCGCGGTGGAGGGCTCCGCCAGTACCAGACGATTCGGGTTGCATGGATACCTCTTGTCTACAATGTAGGACATTGTAGAACAGAAGCAAAGAAGAGACCTCGAAACCGTGGTGATCCACCACGTCCCGTGGTCGCTCCGAAGGCGCATCCTGCCCGGCCCCTTCGCGCCCAAGGATCTATGGATCTTGGAGTTGCCAGGCCTATCCCAGCCTTACGGTCCGCATGCACCGCTCGGCGAGGCCGGGGTTGTGGGTGACCAGGAGGGTGGTGGGGCGCAGCTCCGCGTGGAGGCTGGTGAGGAACCCGAAGACTTCCTCGGCCGTGGCGGGGTCCAGGTTGCCCGTGGGCTCGTCCAGCAGCCACAGGGCGGGCTTGCGGACCAGGGCCCGGGCCAGACCCGCCCGGGCGGCCTCGCCGCCGGACAGCTGGCTCGGGAAGCGCTCCCCCAGGCTGCCGAGGCCCACGGTGCTTAGCAGCTCGCCGATCCAGGCCTCGCCTTCAGCATTGGCATTGCCGTCGATGAGGAAGGGCATGCGCAGGTTCTCGCGCACCGTGAACTCCGGCAGCAGGTGGGGCTGCTGGAAGGCCAGGCCCACGCGTCGCCGCCGGTAGAGGGCCCGGGCCTCGGCGCCTTCGGGGACGGGCTCGTCGCCCACGGTGATGCGGCCCCCCTCCCAGTGGTCCAGGCCCGCAACGCAGTTGAGCAGCGTGG
>CAIRAS010000314.1 GCA_903876615.1 uncultured Holophagaceae bacterium | reverse complement strand
TGACGGCAGGTTCTTCATCTGCTCGGCGGTGGCGAAGCACTCCAGCCGCGCCAGCTGCTCGGCGGTCGGGAAGCCCTCATAGCGGACCCGCCGGGGTCCCCAGATGGCCACGACCTCACCCTTGAGTTCTTGGATCCGGGGCAGGGTCTGGCGCACGTAGGCGCCGAGGGGCTCGCCCGCGGCGGTGCTGAAGGCGATGATGTCGGTCTCCGGCAGCAGGGCGGGCGCCCCGGCGGACCACGCGGCCATCGTGAGCGGCTTGCCCTGGCCGGTCTTCACCATGGCCACCGGGGTGGGGCGGCCCAGGGCGGGGTCCAGGTCCCGCTCCTGCTGGCGCAGGGCCTCCAGGAGATCCAGGTGCTTGAGCTCCTTCTGGGGCGCGGACATGGGATGGGGGTCCTGCAGCCGGGCGGTCATCAGCGTGTCGTCGATGCGCTCCATGACGGCCAGCTGCAGCGCCGGGGCGCCGGACTGCATGCTGCGGCCCACCTCGTCCATGAGCTTGGGCAGCAGGATCTGCGGGGCTGCAAGCAGCGTGTCCGCCGCGGGGATGGCGAGGAAGGGATGCTGGCCCTTGAAGAGGCCGTGCCACAGCTCCGGGAGCAGCAGGCGCGCCGCGTCCAGGCCGTCCCGCCAGGGTCCGCGGTAGATGCCGGAAGGCAGGCGCTCGAAGCCGCCCTCGCTGCGGTGGCGCAGGTGGTTCAGGGCGAGTTCCAGGACATCGTCCGCCGGCTGATCCCAGAGCTTCAGCCAGGCGGCGGGCAGGACGGTCTCGCCGACCTTGATGCGCTGGCTCAGGCCTTCGATGAAGCCACGGCACCAGCGGCCTTCCCGCTCGGCCACCCAGGCGGGGACCAGCTCGGGCAGGAGGTGATCCTGGGCGTCGATCCAGGGCTGCGGGAGGGGCAGGCCCTGGGCCTGGAGCTCCGCCAGGGCATCCACCCAGGCTTCCCGCTCGTCCGCCCTGCGGTGCGCCTCGAACCCCGGGACCAGCTCCGCCAGCCCCGGCAGGTCCAGGGGCAGCCCCCGGGCCTCCAGCAGGTCGTTCAGACCCGGCAGCGGCGCCTCGTCGGCGCGGGAACGGAATCGGTCAAAAAAGCCCATAGAGTCAAGTCCACCCAAACAAATCATTGTGACCGCTCGCAAGGAATTATGCTTGGAGGATTATGAAACCCCTCGACACCCTGGGTCGTCCCCTCCAGGCCCTGCGCATCTCGGTGACCGACCGCTGCAACTTCCGCTGCGGCTATTGCATGCCCCGGGAGGCCTTTGGCCCAGACCACGCCTTCCTGGCCCGGGAGGCCCTGCTCAGCTTCGAGGAGATCACGCGCCTGGCCCGGATCTTCACGGGCCTGGGCGTCACCAAGGTCCGCCTGACCGGGGGCGAGCCCCTGCTGCGCCGGGAGCTGCCCCTCCTGGTGAAGATGCTGGCGGGGGTGCCCGGCCTCGAGGACCTGGCCCTCACCACCAACGGCGTCCTGCTGTCGGAGCTGGCCGCCGACCTCCGCGCGGCGGGCCTGCGCCGCCTGACCGTCAGCCTCGACACCCTGCGTCCGGACCGGTTCCAGGCCCTCAGCGACACGGACCTGGCCCTCTCCCGGGTGCTGGCGGGGCTCGAGGCCGCCCGCGCGGCGGGCTTCACGGCCCTCAAGCTCAACTGCGTCCTGCAGCGCGGCATCAACGAGGACGAGATCCTGGACCTCGCTGCCTTCGCCCGCGAGGAGGGGCACACCCTGCGCTTCATCGAGTTCATGGATGTGGGCACCACCAACGGCTGGCGCCTGGCCTCCGTGGTACCCGCCGCCGAGGTCCACCAGCTCCTGAACGCCCGCTGGCCCCTGGAGCCTCTCGGCCCGGGCCCGGGCTCCGTGGCCCAGCAGTGGCGCTACCGCGACGGCCGGGGCGAGGTGGGCCTCATCGCCTCGGTGACCGAGCCCTTCTGCCGAGGCTGCGACCGGGCGCGGCTCTCCGCGGACGGCCACCTCTACACCTGCCTCTTCGCCAGTGAGGGCCTCGACCTCAAGGCCTTCCTCCGGGCCGGGCACTCGGACGCGGACCTCGCCGCGCTCCTGGCCGCCCAGTGGCAGCGCCGGGGCGATCGCTACTCGGAGCTGCGCCGAGCCGACACCCCGGGCCTGCCGAAGATCGAGATGTCCCACATCGGGGGATAATCCTCCCATGCGAAGGTTCCTCCTCCTGACCCTGGGCACCCTGCTGGTGGCAGCCCCGCCAGCGGCCGTGGTACATGGCGGCGGGTGCAACTACTCCGCCGAGCAGAAGAAGTTCGTCACCGACTACCCGAACCAGATGGCCTGGAGCGTGGCGCAGGTGCCTCGCGGGCCTTAGAGGTCGTAACAAAACCCGACGCGGCCCCGTGGGGTTTTGTTACGGCCTCTTAGCCTTCCTGCGCGCCGCCTGGTCCTTGGCCATGGCGCGGTAGGTGTCCTCGCCGACGGTCCCCACCACGCCGGTGGCGCTGGCCGGAGGTCCGGCGACCTCCTCGGCCTCGGGTGCCTTGGGGTGCGCAGCGGGTGTTCCGGCCTTCTCAGGCTGCCGAGGCTGCAGCTTCCCCGCATGCTCCTGGACCCAGCGTGACTGGGTGGACAGCGCCCAGGCCAGCCCCGCCAGCAGCGCGGCCCAGGCCACGCCCAGAAAGACCTTGTCCCGTCCCCGCAAGCTACCTCACATCCCTTCGCGTCTGAAAGCAGGCCACTATCCCGTACCTCCTGAGTTCTTCATGTCTCGGAATCGGCGCAGCCGCTTCCGAGCAGGCACAAGGCCCCAGGAAAGCCCGTGTGCTCAGCTAGAACTGGACGCCCGCATAAATGGACCCGGACCAGGTGGGGGCCATGGCCCGCATGGTCTGGTCGTCCATCTGCGACATGGGCGGGATCACCCGCTGGTTGGTCTTGAAGCCGGCCGCAGCGACGTCCCCGCCGATCACGGTGTAGACCGGGCCCGTCCGCACCTTGAAGTCCAGGCTCAGGCGCACCCAGGGGCGCCAATACACAGCCATGGCATCGATGGAGCCGGTGCCGCCGTTGGTGGTGGAGTAGCTGCCCTTGGGGTTGATGGTCTCATTGCGCCCTTCGAGGTGGATGCCGAAGTCGGCGGCCGGACCCAGGGGAAGCACGTAGCTGGCGCCCACGCTCCAGTAGCTGTAGTCCACCTTGACCTTGGTGGCGTCCAGGATGTTGGCGGGCGCAGTGGCGGCGATGTCCCGGTTGGTGACCATGCGGGCCGAGCTCTGGAAGCGCGCCGCCAGTTCCCAGTTCCAGGGCGAGTCATCCGCAAAGCGGCTCATGATTCGGATGCCAGGACCCGTCTGCCGGTCTGCCTTGTCCTCAGCATTCGGCCCGAGCTGGATGCCCCGGGTCTGGATGGACTCGCCGAACAGGAGGACCCTCGGGCTGAGGCCCGATGAAGTGTCCTGGGCACTCAGCGCGCCCGTGGCCAGGATCGCAGCAAGGATGCTGATGGATTTCACGGGTCCTCCAGGAACCAGGGGGTCTTGTGGAAGTCCAACCCCGGAGCCAAGGGCCCCGGGGCTGCAAGGTCAGACAAATTCAAGCATGGCAGTGCGGGTCAGGGAGCGACATAGGTGGCAGGTCCGTTCACCACGACGATATCCCAGGCGTAGTTGAAGGGCACCTTGTGGGCATAGCCGAGGTCGGTACCGTTGGCGCCCAGCACCTTGATGGTGGCCGTGGCGGTCTTGATGGCGTCCATCCAGTCCGGCCGGTTCAGGGCCCGGGCGGCGGCAACAGGGTGGTTCTTGAGGATGGACTTCACCCCGAAAACCGTAAGCTTGACGCCACTGACGGCGGTGGGACGCAGCTCGACGGGAATGTCGAACCAGCAGTAGCCGGGGCCAACCTTATCCAAGGCGGTTGGACCGGCGGTGGCCGCGTTCCCCGAGGGCAGGTAGGTCCGGGCATCCGTCATGATCGCGTCCGAAACGGATTGGGTCCCGGCGGGATAGCTTCCAGGCAGCATGAAGTGGGACTTGGCCGTGCCGTCCGAGAGTTCCACCACCCAGAAGTCCGGGGCCACGGGGTTGCCGCTGGCGTCCTTGGTGGCGTTGTACCAGGTCACCCGGTAGCCGCCGAGGGTGGCGCCGCTGACGGCTCCCGCAGCGGTGCGGCCCCGCTTGTCGACGATGGTGTCCTGGGGCGGCATGAAGCCGAAGGCCGTGGTGGCATCGCCATCGACAGTCGCTGACGAGAAGGCCGTGGGCGGCTGCTTGGTGGTGTCGTCTGCGAGCCAGGTGCGGCTGATGACCTGGCCCTGGCTGGCATCACCTGAGTAGCTGGGGGTGTAGGCGGTCCAGTAGAAGCGGCCCACTCCGGTGCTGGAGGGGGTGTTGCCAGCGCCAACGGCAACGGGAGCACTGGCATCGAACACGCCCCCGCCCCGCGCCGTGAGGTCAAAGGCGCTGCTGTCCGGCGAGATGCCGGAGGCATGGGGCCAGAAGGCGGGGTTGCTGTAGCGGAAGTAGGGGTAGGTGTTCAGGCTGAGCGAGTCCATGAAGTAGGGCCGGGCGCTGTTGAGCACCAGGGGCCGTGCCCACACCGTGGACCAGAGATACTCAGAGAAGGCGAAGATGCTGCGGATCCCCGAGTAGGTCCGAGCCGTGGCCGAGGCCAGAGCCAGAGGCGTGCGCTCTGGATCGTTGGGGTCATAGGGCAGCGGCAGGCTGGCAATGCCGCCCGCCAGCGGAGTACCGCCGGGGGCTCCGTTGACCAGGGTCTGGAAGAAGCTGGTCACTCCCCCTGCGACGGGAACGGGGTTCAGCCCGCTATGGACATTCCCAGCGGGGTTGGGCAGCTCCGCGGTGGCGCTCTGCCAAGCCGGGGACAGCTGGTAGGGGTCCGTGACCCCCGCGGGCACCCGGAAGGCCTGCATGCTGAAGGCCGCGAAGGTGTCTCCGTGGGTCAGGGTCCCCACGGTGTAGGTCGGGTAGTCCAGCACGAAACCGAGCTGTTCGTGCGTGCCCGTACTGGTGGTCGGGTCAGTTCCGGTCTCAAGGGTTGGAGCCGCGTTCAGATCCCCGGTCTTGCGGGTGATCAGCAGGGTGGGCCACTCCGCGAAGAGCTGGTAGGCCGGAATGGCGTCCACGAGCCCGACCGCATTGCTGGACTGGGTCCACGGGAAGGCCCCGGTGGGATCCGTGGTGGGCACCGAGAGGCGGTCGAGCCAGCGCTCGTTGACTGGTACGGTGCCGATGACCAGGTCGGTGTAGCCATTCAGCTTCCGCTGGGCCGCGAGGGCGGCTTCGGCGGCAAAACCCTGGGCCGTGACCACCTGCAGGGTGGGGTTGTAGGGCACCGCGGCGTTCTGGAAGCTGAACCTGGAATCCGCCGTGGGGGTGGCCACCAGGGAAGGGTCGGCATAGGCCCCGGTGGGGGCATTGGGAATGCGCATCAGGTAGGTCGTTGCGTCCGAGCCGCCAGAGAAACCCGGGATCTTGATGTAGAAGGGCAGATCCGAGCGCACGGGAATGCTCACGACGGCCTTGGCACCGGTGAGCAAGGTCTGATCTTGCACGTTGTAGGTGTTGCTCTGGCCGTCCTGGAAGATCTGGACCGGGGTCCCCAGGCCATTGATGGCCGTGGTCACCGGGGTCAGGGTGGTGGTCCCGTTGTTATCGCTCTTCCGGCGGAACTGGAAGGATAGGTTGAACTGCTGGGTGTTCTTGCCATCCACCAGCACCGTCTTCGTCTTGCTGACGGAGCGGCCAAAGGGGTCCGTGACCGTGTAGGTGACGACATTGGGCGTGATGACTCCCGCGGTGCCCGCGAAGATCACGTCGCCCGTGGAATCCCCGACATGGGAGCTTGGGACGCCTCCAGGAAGGCTCCAGGCGGTAGTGACAGCGTCCTGGCTGCCGGGCTTGGTGGAAGTGCCCACAAAGGCGAGCTTGCCGTTGAGGGGGACGACCACCGTATCTGCCAGCAGGGGATTGGGCGTATAGGTCGTCGGGGCGCTGCCGCTGTCCTGGGGCGAGGTGATGGCCGCCGTGGGCAGGGCGTTGAAGGTCACCGTGAAGGTCCGGGTCTGGGCCACCGCAGTGGCGTTGGCGGACCGGTTGTCCGTGGCGGTGACCGTGATGACGGCACTCTTGGAAGTTGCCGTGTAGGCATCGGCGTAGGTGTGGGCCAGGGGGACCGACACGCCGGTGACGAAGTTTCCGGTGGGCGTGGCCGAGGTGGTAGCGGAACCATCCCCCCAGTCCACGGTGTAGGTCACAGGGTCGTTGTCTGCGTCCATGAGCGTGAAGCCGAAGCTGATGGGCTTGGAAGTGTAGGCGGAGGACGTGGGCGTGGCCGGGTCCGTGATGGTGATGGTGGGGGTGTGGTTCGCGCCCAAGGTGGTGATGGTCATGAGCGGGCCACTGGTGGAAAGCCCCTGGATGCCCAGGGTGTCCGTGGCGATGACTGTCGGCGTCGAAGTGCGGGTGCCCGCAGCAGCAGCTCCGGTGTAGCGGACGGTAAAGGTGTAGCTCCCGCCGCCATTGCTGACCCGGGTGGTCACGGTGGCCAAGGGATCCTTGGTCGCGAAGGCGATGTAGGCATCGGCAGGGAGGACCGGGATGGGGTCCGTCGCACCGCTGGCTGCGCGCGGGTTGGTGACCGTGAAGGTGAAGGCCTGGTCCACGGTGCCGCTGGGGCCCAAGTCCACATTCTTGACGGTAGCCCCTGGGCTCACGAAGGCGACCACGGGCAGCGGGGTGGCAACCACCGGGAACACCACCGCAGGACTGTAGTCACCCGTGCTGCCGCGGCTATCCACGGCCCGCACTTTCACGGAGGCGTTCCCCGTGAAGGTCGA
>CAIRAS010000313.1 GCA_903876615.1 uncultured Holophagaceae bacterium | reverse complement strand
GCTCGGCGATGGCGGCTGCCACGGCTGCATCCTCGCCCTCCAGCAGGGCGTATTCGCGCCCCATGATACCCTGAACCTCGGGAAACTCACCCACCATGCCGGTGACCAGGTCGGCCTTGCAGATCCAGGCGGCCCGGCCGGTCTGGGCCTTGACGGCAGTATTCAAGCTGTCGGCCAGCCCTTCGGCCAGGGCCTTGAAACGCTCCATCTTCTCGAAGGAGGTGCCCAGCTTCTGCTGGTAAACGACCTTCTTTAGTGCTTCGACCCGCTCGTCCAGCCTGATCTTCTGGTCTTCCTCGAAAAAGAAACGGGCGTCTGACAGGCGGGCCCGCAGGACACGCTGGTTGCCCTTGACCACCACTGAAGGGTCTTGGGTGAGGGTATTGTTGATGGTAATGAATCCCGGCAACAACTTACCCCCGGCGTCCACGATGGAGAAGTAGCGCTGGTGGCTGCGCATGGAGGTGATCAGCACCTCTTTGGGCACCTTGAGGAATTCCTCCGAGAAGGTGCCATGCACTGCGCTGGGATACTCCACCAGAAAACTGACCTGTTCCAGCAGTTCTTCATCAGGCAGCAGATGTCCTCCGGCCGCAATCGCGACCCGGTGAGTCTCGCGGCGGATGATCTCCTTGCGTCGTTCCGGGTCGGGGATGACGAAGTGGCGCTCACACTCTTCCAGATAGTGGGCATAATCGCGCACCGGGAAGGCGGTGTTGGCCATGAAACGGTGCCCGCGGGATACGGCGCCGCTGATGATGTTGCCAAATTCGAAGGGCACCACGACTCCGTCGAACAGGGCCACGATCCAGTGAATCGGCCGGGCGAAGCGCACATCCAGATCACCCCAGCGCATGGATTTCTTGAAGGGTATCTCGTTGATCAGTTTGGGCAGGATCTCGGAGAGCAGTTCATGGGTCGGTCGGCCGGTCTCGGTGCGGGTGATGGAGATGTATTCACCCTTGTCAGTCGTGACGATCCGGATGGCGGATACATCCACCCCCTGGCCACGGGCAAACCCCTCGGCGGCCTTGGTCGGCTTGCCGTCGGCATCATAGGCGGCCTTTTTCGATGGGCCGGTAGCGGTGAGCTCGGCATCCGGTTGAACCGCCGGGATACCTTTGACCATCAAGGCCAGGCGGCGCGGCGTCGCCAGGGTCTTGATCTCATCAAACGACAGTCGGGCGTTGAAAAGTTCGCGGGTGATGATGGCCTCCATCCCGGCCATGGCGCGGGGGATAAATCCGGCCGGGATCTCTTCGGTGCCTAATTCGAAAAACAGTTCCTTGGTGCTCATCAGGCCACACCTCCTTTCAACAGCGGGAAACCAAGTCTTTCACGCATCCTCAGGTATCCCTCGGCGCAGATGCGGGCCACATTGCGGACCCGGCCTATGTAGGAGGCGCGTTCGGTGACCGAGATCGCCCCGCGGGCATCCAGCAGGTTGAAGGTGTGGGAACACTTCATAACATAATCGTAGGCAGGCAGGACCAGCTCTTTCTCCGCCAGGCGCAGACATTCCTTCTCGTACATGCCGAAGAGCTGCAGCAACATCTCCACATCGGCTTCCTCGAAGTTGTGTTTGGAGAACTCCACCTCACTCTCATGGTGGATATCACCGTATTTGATCCCCTTGACCCACTCCAGATCATAGACGTTATCAACCCCCTGCAGGTACATGGCGATTCGCTCGCAACCGTAGGTG
>CAIRAS010000312.1 GCA_903876615.1 uncultured Holophagaceae bacterium | reverse complement strand
CTCAAGCGCATCCGCGTCTTCCGCAAGCGCATGGAAGGCGAGGGCCAGCCCGGGGCCGGCCCCTGGAAGGAGGGCCTGGAGGCGCTGACGCGGCTGGCGCAGGCCCGAGAAGCCTTCTGGAACGCCCTGGCGGACGACCTCAACACCCCCGAGGCCCTAGCCGAGCTCTTCACGCTCATCAGCGACCTCAACGCCCAGGACGACCACGTGGCCCTCACCCGCGAGGAGCGGGACGCCGTGCTGGCCTTCCTGGACGAGGCCGACGCCATCTTCGCCGCCTGGCCCCACGAAGGCGACAACCTGGACGCCGAAGTGGAAGCCCTCATCGAAGCCCGCCGCGCCGCCAAAGCCGCCAAGAACTGGCCCGAAGCCGACCGCGTCAGAGATGCCCTCAAAGCCCTGGGCATCGTCCTCGAAGACCGCAAAGACGGCAGCACCGGGTGGCGGCGAGGCTAAGCGGGGGGGACCGACCACACCCGGATTGTTCTATCCCTTATCCCCTTCAGCCCCTGCATCCCTGTTTCAAAAGCACTTTTGACAGGGATAAAAACGGATGAAGGGGATGAAGAGCTTTCTATCTGTTCTCTGTGCCCTTTGTGTTCTTTGTGGTTAATCCATCTTTTCAAGAAAAGTCGAACCACAAAGAACACAAAGGTCACCATTGAATGAAACGAGAGGCCCCGCCATGAAGCCCATGACCCTTGCTGCTGTGGCTGGGATCCTCCTGGCTGCGGCCCTCTACACCACCGCCACCTTCGCGGAGCGGCGGGCCCGGGTCCTGAAAGCCAGCCACCTGAGGCTCTTCTGGTCTGGGTTCGTCGTGGATGTGATCGCCACCACCCTCATGACCATGATCTCCGGCGGGTTCAGCCTGAACCTCCATGGCGTGCTTGGGGTCGGGGCCATCCTCGTCATGCTGGGGCACTCCACCTGGGCCACCCTGGTGCTGGTCTTGAACCAGGCGAAGCTCATGCGCCAGTTCCATACCTTCAGCCTGACCGTCTGGGCCCTCTGGATGATCACCCTCGTGACCGGCTTCGCCCTGGCCCTGCCGCGGGTCATTGCCCGGAGCAAGAATAAAGCGCGGGCCGAGCTCCTGGCCCCCCCGGAGGTGGCAGAGCCGATACGCATCCTTGTACCGGACCGCTTCGCCCAGGCCCTGGGCGTCGAGGGGAAGCATGATCCAGGCTATTCCATATCCGCAAGAAACCTTACTTTGCAGTCGGGGCAAATGCCGTGGGTGAATTCCGCCTCGGATCGGCGTGTGATGTAGCCCTCCATCTGCTCCCAGTTCCCCTGCTCGTTCCGGATTTTCTTGCAAGTGGCACAAATCGGCAGCAACCCATCCAGCACCCTAATGCGGGACTGGGCCTCCTGCAACTCGCGGTTCAAGCGCTCTCGCTCCCGCTCGGCCTGCTTGCGTTCCGTGATGTCCCGGTGCTGCCAAATCCGTCCCTGGATCTGGCCATCCACAACGATGGGAACGAAATCCACAAGGATCTCTCGCCCATTTTTCAACCGTGTCTCCACGCCCAGAACGGGGCCACCCCGTGAGACCATTTCCTGGATGAGCCTAAGTGTCCCCGGAGGGTCTTCATAGGCTGGCAGAATATGGGTCAAAGCGGACTCGGCAGTGAGCCCAATGAGTTTGTTGGAAGGCAAGGCCAAACTCAACTGATCGCAATATCGCTGGTTCACAAAAACAACAAGCTCGTCTCCCCCAACCACGAGGAGGCCGTAATTCAGGTGGGACAAGATGGTGTGGTAAAGCCTCACAACCGACTGAACGTGTTGCATCGGACTAGAATATATGACTTTTGTTCCGGCGAGGCTAACAAAACTGGGCCTAGGATTACCATCTCATCCTACGCCACCGGCACCTTGATCCTCGAACCGTTTCTCAGCCCCTGAAGCGCCCGCAAGCGGTGGCCTGATCGGCTATCACCGTTCATCACTCTTCATCCCCGGCCCCACAGGCAGTTTCAATAAGGATGCCGGAGCTAAAGGACCGGCCCAGGGCCACCCCGCGAACCCACGGCACAACTCCCACACCTGCTTTTTCCGTTATCCCCTTCATCCCTTTTATCCCTGTCAAAAAAGCAGTTTTTACAGGGATGCAGGGGATGAAGGGGATGGGCCGTTCGGATTTCAGTGTCAGGGATTTTTAGCCGGGGATGAACGGTGATAAGAACAAAGGAGCCCTGGCCCTGCTGCCTCTCTCCGCTTTCCTCCGCGCCTCCACCTTCCTCCGCTTCCATCCTTCTTCTTCGTAAAACCCCACCACAAGCTCCGTTCACCTCGCGGCCAGCAACCCCATCAATGCTTCGGCAACAGAACCAGGCGCCAGCTCTTCAAGGCACTGCCGTCGCTGGCAGGCGCGTTCGCGGCAGGGGGAGCAGGCGATGCCGGTTCTCAGGACGCGGCCGGCGCCTTCGGGGAGGCCCGCCACCATCGGGTCGCTCGAT
>CAIRAS010000311.1 GCA_903876615.1 uncultured Holophagaceae bacterium | reverse complement strand
TGGCCTCGCCGTGCAGGGGCTCCCGGGCGCGGATCACCCGGCCGCCACTGCCCGCGGCCAGGGCCTGGTGGCCCAGGCAGACTCCCAGCAGGGGTACGGCCCAGTCGCACTGCGCCAGGGCCATGTGGGCGGGGCTCTCGGTGGGATGGCCCGGCCCTGGCGACAGCACCACGGCCTCGGGGCGCAGGGCCTGGGCCTCGGCGAGCGTGATGACGTCGTGGCGGACCACGAGGACCTCTGAACCCAGGGTCTCGAAGGCCTGCACCAGGTTGTAGGTGAAGGAGTCCAGGGCGTCCAGGAGGAGGATCATCGGGCACCTCCGGACAGCGTCACCCCAAGGGCCTGGGCGATGGCCCCCAGCTTGTGCAGGGTCTCGAAGTATTCGGAAGTTGGGTTCGAGGCCCGCACCACCCCGGCGCCAGCCTGAATGTAGGCCACGCCAGCCTGATAGACCGCCGTGCGCAGGATGAGGGCCGTGTCCAGGACGCCGTCGGCACCCAGGCGCAGCAGCACGCCACCGTAGGGGCCCCGGGCCTCGCCTTCGAACTCGGCGATGCGCTGGCAGGCCCGGAGCTTGGGGGCGCCGCTGACGGTGCCCGCCGGGAAGGCCGCCGCCAGGACATCCAGGGCGTCCACGCCGGGCTTGAGGTGGGCCTTCACGGTGGTGGTCAGGTGCAGCACGTGGCTGGTGCGCTGGAGGGCCAGGGGGAGCTCTACCCGCACCCCGCCGGGCACCGCCACGCGACCCAGGTCGTTGCGGGCCAGGTCCACGAGCATCTGGTGCTCGGCCAGCTCCTTGGGATCTCGCTTGAGGGCCTCGAAACGGGCCACATCCTCTTCGGGGCTGGCCCCGCGGGGCACCGTGCCCGCGATGGGCAGGGTCTCGGCCTCGCCGCCCTGCACCCGCACCAGCATCTCCGGGGAGGCCCCCACCAGGGCGAAGTCGTCCCACTCGAGGAGGTAGCCGTAGGGGCTGGGGTTGAGGCGCCGCAGGCGCCGGTAGGCCTCCAGGGGCGGCGGTGGCGCCTCCACGCGGAAGCGCTGGCTAGGCACCAGCTGGTAGACATCGCCATCCAGGATGAGCTCCTGGGCCTCCCGCACGGTGGCTTCGAACCTCTCGCGGGCCATGAGGGCCACGGCCCTGGGCTGGGCGGCGGAGGGACCCGGATCGCTCACCCCCGCCAGCAGCAGGGCCCGCAGGCCGCGGAGCCGCGCGTAGCCCGCCTCGGGATCGGGGTCGAGGGTCTGCAGCTCAGCGACCTGGTGCAGGTGATCGAAGACCAGGGCCGTGTCGAAGCGGCGGACCCAGAGGCCGGGCAGGCCGAGGCTGTTCTTGGCGGGCAGCGGCAGGGTGGGTTCGGCGGCGCCCATGGCCTCGAAGCCCAGGTAGCCCGCGCAGCCCACCCCGACGGGCAGCACCTCCCGCAGGGGTGGCAGCGCCGCGCCGGGATCGTGCAGGCAGGACTCCGGCGCGGGACCGGAGAGTTCCCGCAGGGCCTCCACCCAGCCCCGGGCGGGGGCTTCCAGGCGGCACTCGTCGGCCCCGGCCAGCAGGACGAAGCTGTGGCGGCCCACCCGCTCGCCCTGGTCGCAGGACTCCAGCAGCAGGCTGGCGCCTGCGGGCCGCAGGGCCAGGTAGGCCGCCAGCGGGGTCAGCAGGTCCGCGGGCAGGGGATGGCGGATCAGGTGTCGGGGAGCGAGGGTCATGGGTTCATCCAAAAACAAAAAAGCCCGACCGTGGGGTCGGGCTCGGAGGATCCGGGAAGGCGTCGGCCGCTAGGCCTCGCGCAGGGAGCCGTCCGAGCCCGTACGCCACCAGCTGCCCCCGGAAGGGAGGCCCTGGAAGTGGGACACGGAAGACAGCTGCATGGCCCTTATGAAACCCGGTCCGGTCCGGTTCTGTCAAGGGTCCGCGCGGAAACGCCCACCCGGCGCGCTGGTGGAAAATGTGGTTTGATAGGGGATTGCACGCGGACGGATATGGACCTCGAGGAACGCCCTACCACCATCCTTGCCGAGGAGCCCCTCGCGCCGCGGGGACCCTGGGCCTTCCTGAAGGCGGCCTTTCCCGGCGGCTTCACGCCCTGGGGCTGGGGTCTCATGGGCGGCTGGGTGCTGGTACTCCTCGGTCCTGCCGTGGGCTGGGCTGGCCACCTGCGCCGCGCCGCGGGCTGGAGCGCCCTCCCCTCCCACTGGGGTGAGCAGATCTCGGCCCGCGACCTCTGGGAGCTCTGGGAGAACGGTGGCCTGCAGCACAAGCTGGTGAACTCGCCGACAGTCCATCTCTTCGGCCTCGGTCTGGTGGTGGTCCTCTGGTGCGGGTGGCGGATGCAGGCCGAGGCCGTCGGTCTCAAGGCCCGTCTGGGCTCGTGGCTGCTGGGCGCCCTGGACACGGTCTTGATCGGCTTCCTGCCCCTGGGGCTCACGGCCTATCTCATTGACCGGGCCCTGGGCTGGGCGGGCGGCCTGGGATTCGACGGCCTCGGCTGGGCCGCACTTATCGCCCGCCCCCTGCTCTGGATGGCCCTGCTCAGCACCCTGAATGTCCAGTGGTGGCTCTGCCGCTTGGGCCGTGCCGCGGGCCTGGCCCGGGGCTACCGCGCCCACCTGACCGACTCGTTCCTGCGCCTCTGGAACCACCCGATCCAGTGGGGCCTCCTGGCCGCCGGCGGCGCCGCCCTCCGCGCCCTGCTCCCCTTCCTGCTGCTGCTGCTGGCCTGGCGCATGGGCGGCGGCACCACCTTCCGGGTCTGGCTGTTTCTGCTACTGCAGCTCTCCGTCACGACTCTCAACGGCTGGCTCCTGGGCTGGCTGCTGCGCACCACCGCGCACTTCTGGCAGCACGACGCCATCGTGCGGGATGTCCGCGCCGCCCTCAAGGAACCCGCCAGCGATGCTGAAGCCCTCTAGCGCCCTGCTCTGCGCCCTCCTGACCCTGTCCCTGGCCGCCCAGGCCCCGGCTGGCAGGGCCCAGGTCCTGCCCCTGGGACCCGCCATTCCCAACGATCCCGCCATCCAGAAGGTCATCGATCCCCTGGCCGCCGAGATCAAGGCCAGCTTCGACCTCCCACTGGTCCAGGCCCCGCAGGGCCTGCTGCGGGGCCGCCGGGGCGAGGAGAACCTGCTGGGCTACTGGGTCGCCGATGTCATGCGGACCGCTGCCCAGGGCACGGTGGGCAAGCCGGTGCGCTTCGCCATCACCAATGCCGGCGGGCTGCGCTCGAACCTGCGCCCGGGCCTGCTGAAGGTGGCTGACATCTTCGAGATGATGCCCTTCGAGAATGAGCTGGTGGTGGTGGAGCTCACGGGCGCCGAGGTCATGCAGGTGATCAAGGAGGGCATCGTCCGCCGCGGCGGGGAGCCCTGCTCTGGTGTGAAGGCACGGGTGGACGGCACGCCCGAGGCGCCGATCTTCGTGATGACCTGGGAGGACGGCAGCGCCATCGACCCCGCGGCGAAGGTCCTCGTTGCCACCACGGACTACCTCTACGGCGGCGGTGACTCCATCCCCACCCTGAAGCTGGGCCGGAAGCCCTTCACCTCGGGCATCACCCTGCGGCAGATGCTGCTGGACCAGTGCGCCGCCCTGGCCAAGGCCAAGCAGGAGCTGCTGCCCCCGGCACCGGGGCGATACACCCTGCCGGTTCCGATCCTGGAAGCCATCCGCGACAAGAAGCTGAAGCTCTAGGAAGGACGAGACCATGGAACGCCGCACCTTCCTCGCCTCCCTCGGCACCGCCGCCCTCGCCAGCCAGGTCCCCCTGCGGGCCCAGGAGGGTCCGGCGGCGGCCTCGGGCCGCATCACCCTGCTGCACACCAATGACACCCACTCCCGCATCGAGCCCTTCGGCCCCGGGAATGGCGCCATCAGCGGCCTGGGCGGCGTGTCCCGACGGGCCACCCTGGTGCGCCAGCTCCGCCAGCAGCTGGGCCCTGTCCTGCTGCTGGACGCCGGCGACACCTTCCAGGGCACCCCCTACTTCAACCGCTACAAGGGGCGCCTCGACTACCAGCTCATGCGCATGATGGGCTACGACGCGGGCACCCTGGGCAACCACGACTTCGACAACGGCGTGGGGATGCTGGTGGAAGCCATGGAGGCCATGGAGCAGCTGCAGCACGCCAACGCCCCCTTCGCCTTCCTCAACTGCAACTTCGACTGCAAGGGCGCCCCGGCGCTGCAGAAGCGGATCCGGCCCTATCTGGTGAAGGACTTCCCCGGCGTGCGGGTCGGCCTCACGGGCATCGGCGTGGCCTTCGCC
>CAIRAS010000310.1 GCA_903876615.1 uncultured Holophagaceae bacterium | reverse complement strand
GGCGCCTACGCCACCTTCACCCATATGACGGACTACATGGGCTTCGAGGGCCTGCTGACCGACGAAGAGCGGATGATCCGCGAGACGGCCCGCAAGTTCATCAACGCCGAAGTGCTGCCCATCATCGAGCAGCATGCCCAGGCCCAGACCTTCCCCCGACACCTGATCCCGATGATGGGCGAGCTGGGCTTCTACGGGCCGTCCCTGCCCGAGGAATACGGCTGCATGGGCGTCTCCAACGTGGCCTATGGCCTGCTGATGTACGAGCTCGAGCGCGGCGACTCGGGCCTGCGCTCCTTCGCCTCGGTGCAGGGCAGCCTCGTCATGTGGCCCATCTACGCCTACGGCAGCGAGGCCCAGAAGCGCCGCTGGCTGCCCAAGCTCGCTACGGGCGAGGTGGTGGGCTGCTTCGGTCTCACGGAACCCGACTTCGGCTCCAATCCCGGCGGCATGCTCACTCGCGCCGTACGCGAGCCCGGTGGCAAGTGGCGAATTAATGGCACCAAGATGTGGATCACCAACGGCACCGTGGCCGATGTGGCGGTGGTGTGGGCTCAGACGCCCGAGGGCATCCGGGGCTTCCTGGTGGAGAAGGGCACCCCCGGATTCAGCGCCCCCGAGATGAAGGGCAAGTGGAGCCTGCGGGCCAGCACCACCTCGGAGCTGGTGCTCGAGGACGTCCTCGTGGACGAAGAGGCCTCCATGCTGCCCAACGTGAAGGGCCTGAAGGGCCCCCTGGGCTGCCTCACCCAGGCCCGCTACGGCATCGCCTGGGGCGTCCTGGGTGCCGCCGACGCCTGCTACCAGTGCGCGCTGGACTACGCCAAGACCCGCATCCAGTTCGACAAGCCCATTGCCAGCTACCAGCTCCAGCAGGAGAAGCTGGCCTGGATGGTCACCGAGATCACCAAGGGCCAGCTCCTGGTGCATCAGCTGGGGCGGCTCAAGGATGCCAAGACCTACACCACCGCGCAGGTCTCCATGGCCAAGATGAACAACGTGCACATCGCCCTGGAGGTCTGCCGCAAGGCCCGCACCATCCTCGGCGCCAACGGCATCCTCGACGAGTACCCCGTGATGCGGCACATGGCCAACCTCGAGAGCGTCTACACCTACGAGGGCACGCATGACATGCACACCCTCATCATCGGCCAGGAAGTCACGGGGATTCCGGCGTACCGGTAACCCGTCCTTTATCAGATGAGAAACGGCCCGTTTCGGGCCGTTTCTCATAGGTGAAAAGCCTGGTCCGGCCCGCGGTCAAACGACCGCGGGTCGGACCAGGATGAGGTCGCGCTGGGGGTCGGTGCCCAGAGGGAAGACGTGGTCGCCGACCTGCTGGAAGCCGAACTTCCGGTAGAACGCGATGGCGCGGGGGTTGTGCTCCCAGACGCCCAGCCAGACCTGGTCAGCGCCCTCCGCCTCGGCCTGGGCGAGGCACCGGCGCATGAGCTCCTGGGCCAGGCCCTTGCCGTGCCAGGCGCTGGCGACATAGAGCCTCTGGATCTCCAGGGGCCGTGCCGACGACACGCAGGGGGGCGCCGGGTCCCGCCGCAGCTGGGCGAAGGCGACGAGCTGGCCGTCGTGCTCGCAGACCAGGGTGGTCAGGCCGGGGTCCAGGATCTCCTGGCTCTGGAGCGCCTCGCTGTAGTGCCCCCGGCAGTGCAGGGCCATGTCCTCCGGGGTGTTCACTGCTTCGAAGGTCTCCCGGAAGGTCTGCTCAGCCAGGGCCGCGAGGGGGGCCGCATCGCGCAGCTCCGCTTGTCTGATGATCGGCATGGGAAGCCTCCAGGGAGTGCCAGGGGCAGGCACAAGAAGAGGTCGCTGACTCACTTGCCGGCGCGCGGCGTGAGGATCGCGAGGGTCACCGTGGCCTTGGACACCAGGCGCAGGTCCTCGGCCGGACCGCAGTAGACCTCGGACTCCACCACCGTCAGCGCGGACCCAGACTTGAGGACCTTGGCCGAGCAGGTGAGCAGGCTGCCCTTGGCCGGCCGGAGCAGGTTGATCTTGAACTCGGCGGAGAGCACGAACTGGCCGGGCTCGATCAGGGTGGCGCCGGCGGCGCCCGCCGTGTGGTCCGCGAGGGTGGCCTGGACGCCGGCATGCACGTAGCCATCCTGCTGGAGGTGGCGAGCTTCCAAGGTCAGGGACGAGCGGCACTCCCCGGGGGCGACGGCGACCAGCTTCGCGCCCAGGTCGCGGATGAAGGGCGCGGACAGGAAGATCCGCTCGACTTCGGCTTGGTTGATCTCACCCATGGTGGCTCCATCGCGTGCTTCTTGGCAGGTTGACCCAGCCTATCAGAGCCGTCGGCAGGTTAGGTCCGAGGGTGCCCCAGGCCGCTTGCACGCTGCCGAATGGACCTTAACTTACCTTCACCACATGGGGTTCCCCCACCAGGTCATGCAGGCAGCAACGGGTGGGACTGAAGCCGAAGAGGGTGGGGGTGCGGCCCGCCTTGAATCAGGTCAGACCGAGTAACCCGGCCGAGGGGTTCTTTCCCCCTTGTATGGGGCGCACCAGGCAGGTCCGCAGCTCCTCAATCCCAAAGGGCTTCGGCAGCAGTGTCACGCCGGGATAAGCTTCCACGAGATCCAGGGCGCTCTGATCCGCCCGACCCGTGGCCAGCAGGATGGGCACTGCTGGTAGCAGGCGGCGCAGCTGGGGGAGTGTCCCGCGCCCACCCAGCCCCGGCATGTTCATGTCCAGGATCACCAACTCAGGCTGGAAGCCGGCCTGGAGCCTGGAGAGGGCCTCTTCCCCGCTCTCCACCGTGATCGTCTGGTGCCCCAGGACCTGCAGCACCAGCTCGATGGCGATCCGGGCCAAGTCATCATCGTCCACCAGCAGCACCCGCAGGGGCTTCCCCTGGGGTGCCAGCCCGGGGGTGGACACGGGGACGGCTGGTCTGCCCACCGTCCTGCCGGCCGGGAAGCGCAGGCTCACGCAGGTGCCCCCCCCTGGTTCGCTGCGGATCTGCATCTGCCCTTGGTGGGCCATGACCGTGCTGTGGGCCAGGGACAGGCCTAGGCCGGTGCCCTTGCCGACGCCCTTGGTGGTGAAGAAGGGGTCCATGGCCCGTTCCAGCACTTCCGGGGACATCCCACAGCCCGTGTCCTCCACCTCCAGCTCGACCCAGTCGTTGTCTACATTCCGGGTTCTCAGCGTGAGGGTGCCGTCATCAGGCATGGCGTCCACGGCATTGACGCAGAGGTTCATGACCGCGTGGGAGAGGGCGGAGGGATCCCCCGAGATCAAGCGCAGGTCCGGAGCCAGGGCGACCTCCAGGCTCACCTTGGCCAGAGTGGTGTGGGAGAGTAGCTGGACCTCCTCCTGGAGCAGCTCATTCAGGTTCATTTCCCGTTCCTCCGCGGGACTCTGGCGGGCGAAGTTGAGCAGGGCCTTGACCATTTTCCCACCCCGTTCAGCGGCGCTGATAATGGTCTGGAAGGCCTTACGGGGGCGGCTGTCTTCGGGCTGCGCCTCTACATTGGCCGAGGCCATGCCAAGGATGGCGGCCAGCACGTTGTTCATGTCGTGGGCCACGCCCCCCGCCAGGCAGCCGAGGCTTTCCAGCTGCAGGGACTTCTGGATCTGGCCTTCCAGGTGATGGCGCGCCTCCTCTCCCTGCTTCAGCTCCGAGATGTCCAGGCTGAGGACAAAAATTCCTTCCACTGCTGGATAGACATTGAAGCGGTACCAACCCTGGCTGCCGTCCGGGAACTGCCGCTCCCCCTCGAAGGACTGCGGGAGGCGGTCCTCCATGCAGGCCCGGTAGCGCCGGAAGGTCTCCGTCTGCTCGAAGCCAGGGTGGAGGTCCAGCAGGGTCCGGCCGAGGAGGCTCTCAAGGTCCCGGCGTTCCTGCCCTGCCGCCACCGAGTTGACATAGCGGTAGGTCCAGTCGAAGCCCAGGACCACGGCCCCTTCCGCCATCTGATCCAGGGTGGTGCGCAGGCGGGCCTCGCTGGCCAGGAAGGCCGCCTCCGCCTGCTTCTCATCAGTCACATCGCGGATGGTCCCCGTCATGGAGGTGAGGTTGCCCCGGTCATCAAACTGGAGGGCCCCCAGGCCATGGACCCACCGGATGTCGCCATCAGCCCTCCGGACGATCCGGTAATGCTTGTCGAAGTCCCGGCCTCCGGAGAAAACCTCTTCCGCCAGGTGGCGATCCATCATGGGCCGGTCCTCTGGATGCACCAGGTCCATCCACCCCTGCAGGGTCCTGGGGTAGGAGCTGTCAATGCCGAAGATCTGCTCCAGCACCTCGGAGGACTTCCAGGTGCCCCGCACGAAGTCGTTGGTGTAGGACCCGGTCCGGGCGGCGTGCTGGGATTCCCGGAAGAAGTACTCGCTCTCGCGGAGGGCCTCCAGGGTGTGCCGGCGGGCCAGGGTGGCCGCCAGACCGTCGGCAATGCGCTCGAAGGTGGCGATGAGCTCGGCCGTGAAGCGGCCGGGCCGGTGGTCGTTGAACTGGAGCAGCCCGAAGGCCTCCCCGCCCACCCGGAGCGGGATCAGGGCCACGGACTCGTACCCCTCTCCGTTGCACCGGTTCCGCGTACGGGTCTGGCGGTCCTCATCGGTGGTGGTGGCCAGGAGCTCCGTGGTACAGTTGCTCCAGAAGCTGCCCTGCGGGGTGAAGAAGGACTTGCTGGGATCGGTCCGGCCACATATGACATTGCCACACATGCACTCGAGCGCGGGGCGGCCGAGGCTGTCGGTCCTTACCTGGCCAAGGGGGTCGCGGGCACAGAGGCTGTTCTCCAGCTGGACAAAGGTCGCCGGGAAGCCCCGGGTCTCCACATAGGGGAAGTCCTCCCCTTCCCGCAGGCGGATGCCCACGGCCCCGCACCGGGACCAGGCCTGCAGGGAGGCCGTGAGCTTGAAGAGGCACTCCTGGAAGCGATCCGGCGCCTGGATCATGGCCAGCAGGCCGGTCAGGGTCTCCCGCTCGGCCTCCTGAGTCTTCCGCAGGGTGATGTCCCGGAGGAAGGCAACGAAGCGACCGCCCTCTTCAGGCCTGTACTGGACGCTGACCTCGACATCGAAGAGGCTGCCATCCTTGCGCCGATGCCGGGTCTCAAAGCGGAGCTCGCCCGCGCTCATGATCCGCTGGATGTAGTCGGCGATAGCCCCTACCGACTGGGCGTCTTCCAGGTCCGAGATAGCCAGGGTGAGCAGCTCCTCCTTGGTGTAGCCGCTCATCCGGCAGTAGCTCTCGTTGACCTCCAGGAGACGGCCCTGCTGATCCACCCGCCAGAAGCCGTCCATGGCGGTGTGGAGCAGCATGCGGTGGAGCTGATCCCGGCTGCGCAGGACCCGCTGGGCCCGGAGCCTGTCCACGGCCTTCCCTAGGCGCTGGGCCACAGCCTCCAGCAGGCGCTCTTCCTGGGCCAGGAAGGGGATGCCTTCCCCCGGGTACGGGAGGGCAAGGTAGCCCACCTCGAGGGTGCCGACCGGGACCTCCCGCACCAGGATCGGCTGCTCCAGTTGCCAGTGACAGGGGCGGTAGTTAGGGGTGCTGAAGGTCTCTCCTTCCACCACGACCCGGGCACAGGCCAAGGACGGGTGCTGCCAGGTGGCCGGCAACAGGTCCACGGTGGCCTGCAGCAGGCCCTCCAGGTCATCCCCGCTGGCCTCGGCGGCCCTGGAGATGGCATAGAGGCAGTCCAGCTCCTTGATCCGCTCCGCCAGCTCCAGGGTGCGCGCCTGCAGGGCCGCCTCGGCCGCCTTGCGCTCGGTGATGTCCTGGATCATGGCCACGAAGTAGTCCACGGACCCGTCGGCCTTCCGCACGCAGCCCACGCCTAAATCCGAAAGGAAGGCGCTGCCGTCCTTGCGGAGGAAGCGCTTCTCCAGGGAATAGCCCTCGGTCTCGCCCCGCAGCACCCGCTCGAACAGGACCAGATCCAGCGTCAGGTCCTCGGGATGGGTGAGGTCCGCCCAGGTCATGGCCTGCAGGTCCTCCCGCTCGTAGCCCAGCAGGCCGCAGAGGTGGTCGTTGACCGCCAGCCAGCCCTTTTCCGGGGAGGTGATGCAGACCCCCGCCAGGGGCAGCTCGAACCAGGCGCGGAAGCGGGCGTCGGCCTCCCTCTGGGCCGTTGCCTGCAGCCGCTGGGAGATCTCCTCCCCCAGCTGATGGGTGGATGCCTCCAGCTTCATCGCCATGGCATCGATGTCCCGGCTCAGCTCGGAGAACTCGTCCGAGCCCTGCATGCCGATCCGGTGCCCCAGGTCGCCCTCGGCGATGCTTCTCACGCCCCGGTGCAGCGGGGCCAGGCGACGCCGGATCATGCGCACGATCATCGTGGAGGCCATCAGGGTGGTGATGGCCACCAGGAGTGACACCAGCCCCACGATGACCACCAGGTGGCGGTAGGTCTGCTCGACGCGGTGGCCGCTGGCCTCCTGCAGGGCCGTGGCCGCATCGTGAACGGCTACGGCTTTCAGAAGCAGCTGACTGGCCAGCCGCTTGTGGAGCTCCTCGTAGGCCGGTCGGGAGTCCTCGGCGGCCTCGAGCATGGCCGAGTTGCCGACGATGCGGCGGAAGATGGCCGCATTCTCGTCCATGTCCCGGCGCAGGCGGGCGAGGATCTCCCGCTCCTGCTCGCGGCGGAACTGGGCCTGGGCCTGCAGGAGCAGTCCCTCCGCCGTGGCCCGGTTGTGCTCCCACATGGCCTCCATGCGCGCTTCCCGGTAGAGGAAGTACTGGTCCCGGAACGAGGTGCGCTCCAGGAAGCCCACCTTGATCTGCTGAGCCAGGTGGAAGCTGCTCCGCGCTTCCGAGAACTCCTGGAAGGACCAGGCCAGGAGGGGCAGCAGCACGCCCAGGGCCGCCGCCACGCTGGCAGAGACAAGGGTCAGGCGGGCGGTGATGCGCATGGGCCTACTTTCCCATCCAGACCGCCTCGGGTTTGACGGCCCTGAGGGTGTCCAGATGGATGTGCTTGCGGAAATCGGGCATGGCCTTCTGGTCGGTGAGCCCGTTCCGCATGGCCCACCGGGTCTCGTCCTCCAGGGTGATAAGCAGGGTCTGGTCGAAGCGAACCCGGTAGTTAAAGGCGTCCCATACCGCCGCCACCAGAGCGGGCTCGGTGCCGCTGGCGGTGGCCACGATGGCCTGGGCCTCGGCGGGGCGGGCTACCGCGAAGGCCTCGGCCTTGATCAGGGCCCGCAACAGGCCGTGGGCCACCTCGGGGCGGCCATCCACAATGCCGGCAGACGCAGCGACGTTGAAGGTCTCGGTGTAGATCTCCGGGTCGTAGTGGATGAACCCGTTGGCCCCCAGCGCCTGCTGGATCTGGGCCAGGGGGTAGTTCCAGGTGCAGACGGCATCCACGGCCCCCCCCAGGATGGCGGCCTGCATCTCCTCCGGCTTCATGGGGACGGGCCGGGTGTCCTTCCGAAGCAGGCCCTGGGCCGTCAGGAGGGAGTCCAGGAAGAAGTCCGAGGTGGTCCCGGGCGTGAAGCCGATGCGCTTCCCCTTCAGGTCGCGGGGCCCCTGGATGCCCGCGTCCTTGCGGGCCACGATGGCATTGTTCCGGTTGCTGGACTCGATGTTGGCGATGACAAAGAAGCGCTCGCCCCGTAACACGGCAAACACCACCGGGGTTTCTGCCACGGTGGCAAAGTCGGCTTTGCCCTCCAGGAGGGACTGGAGGGCGGCCTTCCCGTAGGTGTGCATCTGGGCCTGCACCTCCAGGCCCTCCGCCAGGAAGTAGCCCTTGGCCCGGGCCACATGGACGAGGGTGCTCTGGGGCTGGGTGGTGCAGGCGAAGGTGACCCGCACCGGTGGCCGCCCGACCGTGCCGTCCCTGCGGCACCCCAGGAGGACCGCCAGGGCCAGGAGCACCGCGAAGGCCAGGAGGGCCATGGAGGTCTTGCGCATGCCAACTCCTCAATTGGGCCTACAGCCCCTTTCTGGTTGAACTCGGGGTTTAGCCCGGAGCAGCCTGGCCCCGGCGCTAGGCCTCCCGACGCCCCCACATCCTCGCCGGGAGGGGACCCTGGAGCTCGAAGGCCCGGCCCGTGGTGTGCACCGTCCGGAGGATCGCCAGGGCGTTCAGCAGGTCCGCCGCCAGTCGGTCGGCGGTGCGCCGGAGGTCCGCCACCTGGGAGCCCTGGGGATCCCGCAGCAGCCCCCGGGCAGAGGGCTCGGCGTCCTCCAGGAAGAGGCGGATGGAGTGAAGGACCTGATCTTGGTCGAGCATGGCTGCACCTCGCCAGTGAATGGGTTAATGG
>CAIRAS010000309.1 GCA_903876615.1 uncultured Holophagaceae bacterium | reverse complement strand
TGAAGGTTTCGCCCTTCATGGCCGCCCACAAGTTCAACGCCCCGATCCTGCTCATCCATGGCGAGGCCGACAACAACAGCGGCACCTTTCCCATCCAGAGCGAGCGGCTCTACATGGCCCTCAAGGGCAACGGCCAGACCGCCCGCTACGTCACCCTGCCGCTGGAGTCCCACGGCTACGTGGCCCGCGAGTCCATCGAGCACACCCTCTGGGAGATGCTCAGCTGGTTCGACAAGCACCTGAAGTAGGGTAGGGGCGGAAGCGCCCCGGGGAGTCTGTCATCCTGGATGCCATGCCTCACCCTGCCGGACGCACGGCCGCCCCCCCCCAGACCTCTGGGGAAGAACTGGCCAACAGCCTGACCCATGGTCTCGGCGTGGGCTTGGCCATCGCGGGGCTGGTGGTCATGGTGGTCGCGGCCGCCCGGTACGGCACGGCCCGGGATGTGGTGGGCGCGTCCATCTTCGGATCCACCCTGATCCTCCTCTACCTCATGTCCACGCTGTACCACGCCTTTCGCGGCCCGAAGGTCAAGCTGGTGTTCAAGGTGTTCGATCACTCGGCCATCTTCCTGCTGATCGCCGGCACCTACACGCCCTTCTGCCTGTCTTCCCTGGGCCGCACGCGACCCTCCTGGGGCTGGACCATCTTCGGGCTCGTCTGGGGTCTGGCGGTCCTCGGCATTACGTTCAAGGGCATCTTCTACGGGAGGATTGCCAAATCGGCCCTCCGCCCGCCACCGCTGGACCACCTGCACGCCCCGATCGTCACGCCCGCGAACCCAGCCTTTGTGAAACGCATGGGCTGGATCTCCACGCTCATCTACCTGGCCATGGGCTGGCTCATCGTCATCCCCATCCTGGCGGGCTTTGCGGGCGGGGTGCCGGTCGGGGAGATCCTCCCCACCCGCGGCCTCTACTGGCTCTTCGGTGGCGGACTGTTCTACAGCCTGGGCGCCGCTGTCTACAGCCTGGAGCGGGTGCGCTACCACCATGCCCTCTGGCACCTGTTTGTGGTGGGAGGCAGCGCCTGCCACGTGTTCGCTGTGCTCTTCCACGTGATCCCGGGGAAGGTCGGGCCGTGATCCCTCTGGCGCTCCTGCCGGGCAGCGCCCTGTGGGGCGCCCACCTGGATGAGTTGCTGGCCCGACCGGAGGCGCTCTGGGTGTACGGTGCGCCAGGCAGCGGCCGGAAGTCGCTGGCCGCCGAGCTGGCGGCGCGGCGCGGCGTGGGCTGGCTCGACGCCACCAGCGTCGCCGAGGCCCTGGGCTGGCTGGGTGGGCATCCCAGGGGCGTCATCGCCGCCCACGAGCCCGCACCACCCGCAGCCCCCTGCCTCGCCCTGCGTCTGCCTTCCCTCGAGGAGCACCCGGAGGCCATTTCCGACCTCCTGGCCCACCTGGCCCAGGATGAGGGCGTGGCCCCGCCGCTGCCCTCGGCGCTGGCGGCCCTGCCCTGCCCCGGCAACCTGCGCGAGCTGCGCAACCGGCTGCTGCGCTGGAAGCTGCTGGGGCAGCTGCCCAGCCATGAGGCCGCCGGGCCGCCCCGCTTCGAGGCCGAGGACCTCGCCACCAACCTGCACGAGCTGGAGCGCTTCCTCCTGCACCGGGCCCTGCGGCGCGCCTACGGCAACCGCGTGGAGACGGCCCAGCGCCTGGGCGTGAGCCGCCGGCAGGTCTACCTGCTCATCAGCCGCCACGGGGATCCCGTCCGTGGCGAAGCCGCCTCCGGCGAGCTCCCCCGCCGGGTCCTCAAGCGCCGCAACGGTCAAAACTCCAGTCCGGATCCCAACACCCGATAACGAAAAAAGCGGCCGCGCTGGCCGCCTGGGTGCTCAGACATGGCGACTCCTCTTCGGGTGCTGGTGGTGGACGACGATCCCGGGATGCGGGACGGGATGGCCATGAGTCTCAAGCGTTCCGGCTTTTTCGCGGAACAGGCCCGCGGTGGCGAGGAAGCCCTGCGCATGGTGCGTCCCGGTGCCTACGACGCGGTCGTGACCGATCTCCGCATGCCCGGCATGGACGGCCTGCAGCTCACCGCCCGCCTGAAGGCCGTGGACCCTGGTCTGCCCGTGCTGCTTATCACCGCCTTCGGCAGCCTCGAGTCCGCCCGCGAGGCCATGCGCCTCGGCGCCTTCGATTTCCTCTCCAAGCCCTTTAGTCCCGAAGAGCTCACCACCGCCCTCAACAAGGCCATGAAATCCGAAGGTCACCTGAAGGCTGAAGAGCCGGCCGAGGCGCCCGTGATCCTCACCCAGGACCCGGTCCTGGGCGAGACCCTGGCTCTGGCTCGCCGGGCGGCGGACAGCCGGGCCACCATCCTCATCCAGGCCGAGAGCGGCACGGGCAAGGAGCTGCTGGCCAAGCTCATCCACGGCTCGAGCCCCCGCCGCAACGCCGCCTTCGTGGCCATCAACTGCGCCGCGATCCCCGAGAACCTGCTGGAGTCCGAGCTGTTCGGCTACGAGAAGGGTGCCTTCACGGGCGCCAACGGCCTGAAGCCCGGCCGCTTCGAACAGGCCGACGGCGGCACGCTGGTGCTGGACGAAGTGGGCGAGCTGCCCCTGGCCCTCCAGGGCAAGCTGCTCCGGGTCCTGCAGGAGCGCACCGTGGACCGCCTGGGCGGCAGCCGACCCATCCCGGTGGATGTGCGCCTCATCGCCCTGACCAACCGCGACCTGCTGACGGAAGTGAAGGCCGGCCGGTTCCGCGAGGATCTCTACTACCGCCTGAACGTCATCCCCCTGGACCTGCCGCCCCTCCGCGACCGGCCCGGCGACCTGAGCCTGTTGGCCGCCCACTTCGCCGAGCGCTATGCCCGCGAAAACGATCGCCCCATACCCGAGCTGGTGCCCAGCTTCTTCGCAGCGCTGGCCCGCCATCCCTGGGCTGGCAACATCCGGGAGCTGGAGAACGTCATCCAGCGCTGCGTGGTGCTCGGCCAGAGCCGCCGCCTCAGCCATCACGACCTCCACTGGCTGCTCCCCACCGAAGCCTTTGACGGCATGCCCGAGGATCCCCCGGAAAGCAGCCGCACCGAGAGCTGGAGCCCCCAGGAAACCCTGACCGCCGCCCTGCGTCCGGAGGCTGGCTCCCTGCCCCCCGGGGCCGTGGTGGCCGATCCCCAGAAGCCTCTGATCGGCCTGCCCATGGGCACCCCCGTGGTACTGCCGCTCGGTCTCAGCCTGCCGGAGCTGGAGCGCTTCTGGCTGCTCTCCTCCCTGAGCGCCCTCAAGGGGAACCGCACCCACTGCGCCGAAAAGCTGGATATCGCGCTGCGCACCGTGCGCAACAAGATCAACGAGTACAAGGCCGACGGCTACGCCATCCCGAACAGCCTGCGCGGCCGCGACGACGAGTGAAACCTGGCTGTTTCACTCAAGGGACAAGACCCTAGGGTTTCTTCGGCTCGCCGACCCTGATGCGCAGCCAGGGCGGCACGGTGATCATGCCGGTCTCGTGGCGGTAGAAGGCGGCGGTGACCTCCGCGCCCAGCAGCAGGATGGCGCAGCTGTAGTAGAGGAACGTCAGGCCGGCCACGATGCCCAGCAGTGAGCCGTACATGATGCCCCAGGTCATGGTGTGCCGCAGGTAGACGCCGAAGCCCCACTTCGCCAGCCACCAGAGGGCCGTGGAGACCGCCGCACCCAGGAAGGCGTGGCGGAACTTCACGTGCAGCCTGGGCAGGTGCTGCAGCACCACGGTGACCACCACCACTCCCAGCAGGGGGGCCAGGTTGTGCAGCAGGTCCGACTGCCGCCCGGGCAGCACCTTCCGCAGCGCGCCCCCCACCAGCAGGGCCAGGAACAGCACGGAGGCCAGCAGCCCGCCCACCAGGAAGATCACCTGGCGCAGCAGGTGGTTCTTGCGGGTCTGGCGGTGCTTCTTGATGCGCAGGCCGAAGACGTGGGCGAGGCTCGTGTCCAGCTGGCTGATGCCCCAGTAGCTGCCGACGAGCAGCACGACCCAGGAGAAGCCCATGCCCCCGATCTTCTGGCTGTTCACCACCGCGTCCATCATGAACTCCCGGGGCAGGAAGGGCACGATCTCCTGCAGGGTCTTCAGGGTGGCGGGACCATAGGCGCGGCTGCCGAGGATGGCGCCCAGCAGCTTGAAGAGCAGCGTGGACAGCGGCACCAGGCTGACGATCAGCCAGAAGCTCAGGCCCGCCGCGTAGCTCAGGCAGTCGTCCTTGTAGTACCTGCCCAGCACCTCGGCCACGAAGGCGCCCGCCCGACCCAGGGGCGGCACCGCGAGGGCAAGCTCCTGCCAGAGGTGCTGGGCCGCCTTCCAGGCCTGCTCCCCTCTGTCCTTCAGAGCGGCCAATCGGCCCAGGAGCGGCTCCAGCATCCTAGAACCGGACAGGGTGCCGGGGCAGCAGGTACATCACCCAGGCCAGGACGAGCCCGATGCCGAGGAGGCCGGCCGCATGCTTCGCCACCGAGGCCCAAGTGCGCTCGGGCCGCGTGGTCGGATGCAGCAGGCCCAGTACCAGGGAGATGCCCATCCCCATGAGGATGAAGTGGAGGACATGGCTCGACAGGAAACGCATGGATCAAGGCTATCAGCTATCAGCACTCGGCTGTCACTGCGCCGTCGCCGGATTCTCCCGCAGGGGGTTGGGCGTGGGCGTGGGGGCGGGCTCGGGGCCCAGGGGTTCCGGCATGCGGGTCAGGGCCAGCTGGATGACCTCGTCCATGTGGCTGACCAGGTGGATGCTCAGCTGCTCGCGGACCTCGGCGGGGACGTCCTCCAGGTGCCGGGCGTTCTCGGCGGGGATGAGCACGGCCTTCCGGCCATGGCGGTGGGCCGCCAGCAGCTTCTCCTTGAGGCCGCCGATGGGCAGCACCCGGCCCCGCAGGGTCAGCTCGCCGGTCATGGCCAGGTCCGCCCGGACGGGGATGCCCGTGAGCACGGAGATCAGGGCCGTGGCCAGGGTGATGCCGGCGCTGGGGCCGTCCTTGGGGATGCCGCCCTCGGGCACGTGGACGTGGAGGTCGATGGTCTCGAGGAAGTTCGCCTTCAGGCCCAGGCGCTCGCTGCGCGCGCGGACGTAGCTGAGCGCCAGGTTGGCGCTCTCCTGCATGACCTCGCCCAGCTTGCCCGTGAGCTTAAGGTTGCCCTTGCCCGGCAGCACCGCGACCTCGATGGTCAGCAGCTCGCCGCCCGTGGGGGTCCAGGCCAGGCCATTCACCACCCCCGGCGGGGCGGTGTCCTCGGCCCGGGACTCGAGGATCTTTTCGGGTCCCAGCAGCTTCGGCACGCGCTCAGGGGTGATGAGGGGATCGAAGGCCTCGCCCTTGCTGGGCTGCAGGGTGTGCCGCGCCAGCTTGCGCAGGATGTTGGCGATCTCGCGCTCCAGCTGCCGCACCCCAGCCTCGCGGGTGTAGGACTGGACCAGCTTCTCCAGGGCCGCCGGCTCGAAGTGCACGCCCAGGTCCTTCATGCCGTGGCCCTCGAGGGCCCGCGGCAGCAAGTGCTTCTCGGCGATGGCCAGCTTCTCCTTGGTGGTGTAGCCGCTCAGCTCGAGGATCTCGAGGCGGTCCTCCAGCGGTTCGGGGATGTGGTGCCGCACGTTGGCGGTGGCGAGGAAGAGCACCTGGCTGAGGTCGAAGCCCACATCCAGGTAGTGGTCCTGGAAGTTGGCGTTCTGCTCGGGATCCAGCACCTCCAGCAGGGCGCTGCTGGGATCCCCGCGGAAGTCCGAGGCCATCTTGTCGATCTCGTCCAGCAGCATGAGCGGGTTGCGGACCTTGGCCTTCTTCATCAGGGCGATGATCCGGCCAGGCATGGAGCCGATGTAGGTGCGGCGGTGCCCGCGGATCTCCGCCTCGTCGCGCACGCCGCCCAGGGACAGCCGCACGAAGGGCCGGTTCAGGGCGCGGGCGATGCTGCGGGCCAGCGAGGTCTTGCCCACGCCGGGAGGCCCCACCAGGCAGAGGATGGGACCGCGAAGGGGCGCTGCGGCCGGGGCCGACCCGTCGGCGTCACCGGGGGCGGCCGCATCGCCCAGGCTGCGGAGCCGCGCCATGACGGCCAGGTGCTCCAGGATGCGGGCCTTGATCTTGTCCAGGCCCGAGTGGTCATCGTCCAGCACCTGCTCGGCCTCCAGCAGGTCCAGCCGCTCCTCCGCCATGGCCTTCCAGGGCAGGGCCAGCAGCCAGTCCAGGTAGGTCCGGCTCACGGTGGCCTCGGCGCTCTGGGGCGGCATGGCTTCCAGGCGCTCGACCTCCTCCAGGGCCTTGGCCTTGGCCTCGACGCTCATGCCCGCGGCCTCGATCTGGCCCCGCAGGCGGGCGGTCTCGTCCTTCTCGTCCTTCTTGCCCAGTTCCTGCTGGATGACCCGCATCTTCTCGTTCAAGACGTATTGCTTGTGGTCCTGGTCGAGGCGCTGGCGCGTCTTCTCGTCCAGGGTGCGGTCCACCTCGCTGCGGGCGGCATCCAGCTCCAGCAGCTTCAGCAGGGCCTCCAGGCGGGGCTGGACTTCCAGCCACTCGAGGATGATCTGCTTCTGCCTCACGTCGGCGGGCACCAGGCCGGCGACCGTGTCGATGGCCTTGCCCAGCGGCAGCTCCCGGATCTGGTCCAGGCTCAGGAGGCGCGAGGCGTCCGGGTTGCGGCCCAGGAAGGCCTCCACGGCCTGGTAGAAGGGGGCCAGGGACTCGGAGGACACGTAGGCGGGCTCCGGCAGGAGGCAGGCCTCCGCCTGGATGACCTCGCCGCTGTCGTCGTAGCGCTGCAGACTCACCCGGGCCACGCCCTTGACGCCCACCTTGTAGAAGTCCTTGGGCAGGGCGATGACGGATTCCACCAGGG
>CAIRAS010000308.1 GCA_903876615.1 uncultured Holophagaceae bacterium | reverse complement strand
TGTTGAGCTTGGCCAGGATCTTCACGCGGGAGGTGAGGGGATCCTTCAGCTTGAGGTTGGGCCGCATGACCTCCTGCAGGATGCCGTCGATGCGGAACCGGATGCGGTAGGTCTTCTCGTAGGGCTCGATGTGGATGTCGGAGGCGCCGCGCTTGATGGCGTCGATGAGCACCATGTTCACCAGCTTCACCACGGGCGCGTCCTCGCTGCCCCGCTTGAGGCTGCCGACGTTGACGCTGTCCTCCTCCTCCTCCATGGCGTCGTATTCGGCGTCAGCGTCGAGCTCCTGTTCCAGCTCCGCGAGATCGAACTGCTCTTCCTCCTCGTTGAACGGCACGGCCGGGCCGCCGCCTGCGGGGCCACTGCCGGAAGCGCCACCCTGGGGGGCGCGCGAGGTGGTGCCGTCCGCCAGGCGGATGGCGCTGTTGCCGCCGTAGTACTTTTCCACGGCCCGGGCCAGGCCCATCTCGCTCGAGACGACGGGATCCACGTTGTAGCCTGTGTGGAAGCGCACATCGTCCATGGCGAAGATGTCCGTGGGATCGGACATGGCGAGAGTGAGCACGTTGCCCGTGCGCTGCAGCGGCAGCACCTTGTGCCGCTGGGCCAGATCCTTCGGAATCAGCGCGATGACGCTGGCGTCGATGGGCGGCCACTGCTCCAGGTCCGCGGCCGGTACGCCGTACTGCATGCCCAGGAAGCTCACAATGTCCTGATCAGAACAGAAGCCCGAGCGGACCACGATGCTGCCGAGCTTGCCGCCCTCACGTCGTTGAATTTTCATAACCTCGTCAAGCTGGCCATCCGTGATGAGCTGGGCCTTGACGAGCATTTCCCCGAGCTTGCTGACCACCTGTTGCCTCCAAATTGGGGTGAGGGGATGGTATCACCCTGTAAAGCCATTCAAAGTCTTAACCATTGTATGCTTTTGCCATGTCCGCTCCAGGCACACCGCCACAGAGATTGCTGCTTGCCCGGCAATTGATCCGGGAAAAAGGCCTCTCCCGCACCGATCTGGCCCTGCTGGAGGACATCTTCCGGGAAGGCGCCAGGGACCTGGAACCTTTGCTGGAAGCACCCTCGGAACAAACGGTGGCCCGGGAGGAGTCGCCGGCCCAGGCCAGCCTCCGCCGCAGCCTTGGCTACTTCCTCGCCTTCCTGCATCAGTTCTCAGCCCGGCGGCTCGGCGAAACGCGGTCCGCCATGGGCCTGGTGCTGCTCCACAGCCTGGGGCGGCTGGGTCAGCAGGCCGAAGCTGCCCACCGGGAGCTGCTGGCGGAACAGGAGCAGCCCGAGTGGGTAATCTGCCTGCTGGACCTGCTGGCGGCCCTGCGGGCCATGTCCCTGGCACCCACCGAGGACGGCAGCAACCTCCCCCAGCACTGGTCGTCCTTCCTGACCGACCACCGGGACACCTTCCCGCTGATCCTCGCCGCGCTGCAGGCCAGCGAGGCCGGCGCCAGCGCTGTGGCGGGGCTGAATGCCCAGCTGAAGGCCGTGAACCGGGCGGTGCGGGGCCAGGGGCGCCTGCAGGAATCCGTCACCCGCCTCGCCGAGCTGCTGGAGGCCTGCATCCCCGCCGAGATCCATGCCCGGGTGGAGCCCCTGCTGCTGCTCGAGCACGTGGTGTCCAACCTGCGCCTGACCCTGCAGGGGTCTCTGGACCGGGGCATCCACTGGCCCGCGGTGGAGCAGGTCCGGGGGAGCCTGGGCTGGCTCTGGAACCACCTGGGGTGGACCCTGCCCCGCATGGAGGGCGAGCGCTTCCTGGAGAGCATGCCGCCGCCCCTGCGGCGCCTGCTTGAGCAGCTCCGCCGGCAGGACCGCGCCACCTTCTCCCTGGTGGCCCGGGCCCTGGCCAGCCACATCTCCCTGCTGGGCCTCCTGGACTCCCTGGACCCGGCCGATCGGGCTGGACTCCAGGAGCACTACGCGGCCGTGCCCAGCTTCCTGGTGCTGGAGTCCGAGCTGGGCCGCCTGGCCGAGCGCGCCTACGATCCCCTCCAGAGCGACCGGCTCGATCCCGCCCAGCCGGAGGCCTTGCGGCTGCGGGCCTTCCTCCGGCAGGCCGTGCTCAGCCTGCACCAGGACCAGAGCACCCTGCGGAGCATGCTCCACGAAGCCCTCTCCAGTGGTGACGCCGACCGGCTGGCCCAGACCCTGGAGAACCTCCGCAGCCTGCTCATCAACCACCAGAAGCAGCTCATGGGCGAGCTGGTGGGCATCTTCTCGGCCGAGGTGCAGCAGCGGCTCTTCCCCGAGTCCCCCAGCCTCATGGAGGAGGGCGAGCGGCTCCGGCTGCGGCTCCAGCGGCTCTGGGAGCAGGTTCCCCCCCTCCACGGCCAGCTGCACCTGCACCTGGAGCTCCTGGACTGGCCCCGCCTGGCCCTGGGCCTGGCCCATACCTACCGGCACCTGCTGGCCTTCCGCCAGAGCCCCGAGTTCCCGCTCATGCGGCGGCCCGACCGGGAGGAGGCCGAGCGGCTCATCCAGGCCATGGGCCGGCTGCTGGAGTCCCCCGACGAGGATGTGCCCCGGGCCCTGCGGGAGTGCCTGGATCTGCTGGGCGAGCTGCTGCGCTTCCTGGAGCTCTTCCTGCTCCGGATCAACGCGCGGGTGCCGCTGATCCGCCAGGACCTGGAGGTCGCCCAGGCCGCCCTGAAGCTCATCGCCGACCTGCAAGCGGGGCCCACCGGCCCCGAGCGGACCCGCCTCTCCCACAAGCTCATCCAGACCGCCCGGCGCCTGGGGGTGCGCGACACCCAGTCGCTGGTCCTGCTGAAGCGGTGGGTCCGGGCCGAGCGCAGCCAGCGGGACGGGGCCCTGCCCTCTCTGGAGCCGCTGGCAGCCCACCTTGGGCAGCTGGCCCGGCGCCTTGAAGCGGCCCTCGGCTAACCACTCCACCCCCACCTGCCGATGAGTCGGCCACCCGGGAGCCCCATGCCTCGCATCCACTGGCTGGAAGCCCACCCCTCCGCCGCAGGGGCGGCGCTTCGTGCGGCTCTGGAACAGTGGGACTTCGAGCTCCTGGAGGGCCCGGGGTCCGGGACCCTGGTGCTCGTGGCGGAACACCCAGACCCGCGCCTGATTCCCGCCGAAGGCACCGAGATCCTCTGGTGGGTCCAGCGGGGCGACCCGGAGCAGGTCAGCGCCGTGCTCAGCGCCCGACCCGGCTGGGTGCTGCTGCAGGACCGCCCCCTGGAGGCCGCCCGGGAGGCCCTCATCCACCTCCGCCAGCGGGACCTGGGCAGCGAGGGCTGGCTGCGCCAGATGATGCACCTGGCCACCCTGGACGAGCTCCTCCGCCTGGCCCTGACCCGGGCCATCCGCCTGTCCCAGGCCCGGGGCGGCGCCATCTGGCTGCGGCGGGATGACCTGTTCTACCAGAAGGCCGGCGACGGGGCCTTTCCGGAAGCCCCCCTGCCCCGCCAGGTAGCGGCGGACCTCGTCCGGCGCGGCGAGGCCTTCCTCCTCGCCCCTTCGGAGCAGCTGGGGATCCTGCGACTGCTGGAGCCGCAGGAGGGACCCGAGGTCTTCCTCCGCGACTTCGAAGACATGGCCCCGCTGCTGCTGAACGCCTGGCGACTGGAGGAGAGCCGCGCGCTCAGCTTCCGGGACGACCTCACCGTGGCCCAGAACCGCCGCTGTCTGGAGGCCGAGTTGCCGGAGGCAGTGCGGTCCTCGGCGGCCAAGACCGAGTCCCTGGCCCTGCTCTTCATCGATGTTGACGACCTCAAGCGCGTGAACACGCGCCATGGCCATCCCGCAGGGAGCCTGCTGCTGGAGACCGTGGCCCTCACGGCCCAGCGCCTCTGCCGTGCCCACGACCGGCTCTACCGCTACGGCGGGGACGAGTTCTGCATCCTGATGCCCGGCACCACCGCCCAGGGCGCCCGGAAACTCGGCGAGCGCCTGCTCCAGGTGCTGCGGGGACACCCCATGGAGGTCGGTGGCGAGCACCTGACGGTCTCCCTGAGCGCCGGCGTCGCGGCCTATCCCGAGAACGCCAATGGCGCCAGCCCTCTCCTCGAGCAGGCGGACCAGGCCCTCCTGCGCGCCAAGCAGCAGGGCAAGGGGCGGGTGGTGGTGGCAGAGCCCTAGGCGGGGCCAGGTTCAGCCCTTGCCCTTTTTCTTGGCGCCTTTTTCGGAGCCGAAGACCTTGGCGAGGAAGCCCTCATCCTCGCCCTCCTCGGGCTCGCCGTCGAAGCTCCGGCGGAGCCGCTCCACCAGCTCCCGCTGCTCGCCCGTGAGGGCTTTCGGCACGGCCACCCGCAGGTGGAGGAACAGGTCCCCACGACCGCTGCCCTGGAGCCTCGGCACGCCGGCATTGACCAGCTTCACCACGTGGTCGGCGGGGGTGCCCGGCGCCAGCTTGACCTTCTCGATGCCGTAGGGCGTCTCGGCCTCCAGGGTGCCGCCTGTCACCAGCAGCGGCCACTGGATCTCCAGCCGCCGGTGGAGGTCGCTGCCATCCCGCTCGTAGCGGGGATCCTGCTCCACATCGAAGACGATGTAGAGATCACCGGCCCGGCCACCGGAGCGGCCCGCCTCGCCCTGGTTCTGGAGCCGTAGCCGGGTGCCCCGGTCCACGCCGGCCGGCACCTTGAAGCTCACCTTGGACTTCTTGTGGACCCGGCCCTCGCCCTTGCACTCGCGGCAGGGCTTGGGAATGATGCGGCCCCGGCCCTCGCAGCGCGGGCAGGGGGTGCGCATCTGGAAGAAGCCCTGGCGCATGGCCACCTGCCCCGCGCCCCGGCACTGGGGGCAGGTCTCGGGGCGGGTGCCCGCCTCGCAGCCGGAGCCATGGCAGGTCTCGCAGCCCTCCAGCCGGGGGATAGACAGCTCCACCGCGTCCTTGCCGAAGACAGCGTCCTTGAAGCTGAGCTTCAGGTTGTACTGCAGGTCCGAGCCCCGCTCCTCGCCATTGGCGCGGCGGCGCCCACCTCCGAAGAGGTCACCGAAGAGACCGCCCCCGAAGAAGCTGCCGAGGATGTCCTCGAAGTCCGCGAACTGGTTCGGATCGAACTGGAACTGCTGTCCGCCGCCGCCGGCACCGCCCAGACCCGCGTGGCCGTACTGGTCGTAGAGCTTCCGCTTCTCAGCATCCGAGAGCACGCTGTAGGCCTCGGCTGCCTCCTTGAACTTCTCCTCGGCCTCCTTGTTGCCCGGGTTGCGGTCGGGATGCAGCTCCATGGCCAGCTTGCGGTAGGCCTTCTTGAGCTCATCCGAGCCGGCGTCCTTGGCGATGCCGAGCACTTCGTAGTAGTCGCGTTTCATGCACCCATCCTGGCTTCCAGGATAGCCGATGGGAACGCGCTAGTTGGGACCTGCCGTTGCCTCCTCCTCCCCATCCAGGGAGGCCATCATGGCCTCGCTGGCCGCCAGTACGGCATCGGTGAGGAGGTTCTGGGCTTCCAGCAACAGGGTTTCACAGCCATGGAGGCCCTCCGTGTCCTGGGCGGCCACGGCCTGGCGGGCCCGGGAGAGGACATCCCGGACCAGGGTCTGCTGGTCCTCTGTGAGGTACTTGCCACACTCGATGAAGCTCTTGTCGCAGGAGAAGACCAGCCCCTCCGCCGAGGCGATGTATTTGAGGGCGTCGCGCTTCTTCACGTCGGTTTCGGCGTTGGCCAGGGCCTCGCGGATCATGCGCTGGATCTCCAGCTCCGACAGGCCCGAGCTCGGCCGGATGCTCATGCTCTGCTCCAGGCCGGTCATGAGGTCCCGGGCGGAGACCTTGACGATGCCGTTGGAGTCGATGTCGAAGGCCACCTCGATCTGGGGCACGCCCTTGGGCAGGGGAGGCAGGTTGATGAGGTCGAAGCG
>CAIRAS010000307.1 GCA_903876615.1 uncultured Holophagaceae bacterium | reverse complement strand
CTCCCAAGTGGTGGAAGACCTCCTGGGAGCGCTTGAAGGTTCCGTGCCCCCCGGTTCGATCGCCTCGCCCAGCGACGATCCCCTCGATGGCATGCTCGCAGGCTGGCCCGAGCTCGACAAAAAGGCCCTCCGGAAGGAGCAGCACGAGAGGCGACTGGCCCGATGACCCCCGCCAAGCCGCGCTACCTGCTCGATGTAAATGTGGTCCTGGACTACCTCCAGCAGCGCCAGCCCTGGTATCTGGATGCCAAGGCTCTCTTCCTCGCCGAGCGCCAGGAGAAGGTGGATCTCTACATCGCGGCCAACTCGGTGGCGACTCTCCACTACCTCATCCGGAAGCACGATACCAAGAAGAAGGCCCTCGCCAAGATCCAAGTGCTGTTGCAGCGGTTGCGCCTTGCAGATGTCGGAGCCGGAGCCATCGTCCGTGCTCTTAACCTGGACCTGGAAGATCTGGAGGATGGAATCCAGGCTGGGGCAGCCCTCGAAGCGGGCATTCCCGTGCTGGTCACCCGGGACCCCAGGGACTTTGGACGCATCGAAGCTTTGCAGATTCTTTCGCCCGAGATCGCTGCCGCCGCGCTCAGGTTCACCCCGCGTTCCTGAAACCGGAAGGACCCCGCCAGACTTTCGCCCTAGCTCCAGCACAACCATTAAGTTGCATGGAAGCGTGCTAGACCGGAAGGCGTATGGCCCCACAGCGGTTCTGACCCTAGTCTGAGGGTGCACCTGAAGGAGCGCCCATGATCCGCCGCCTTGTTTCTCCCCTGCTGCTGGCAGCCTTCGTCCTGGCCCCCCAGGGCGCCACGGCCCGCCCCGATGACCACCGGCAGGAGCGCCGCGACGACAGGGAAGACCGCCGCGCCTGGAAGGAGCACGACCAGCGGGAGAAGCAGTATTGGAAGGAGCAGAAGCGGGAAGCCCGCGGACACCAGCCCCACCGCTACTTCGAGGACGAGCGCCATGACCAGGGCCGCCGCCCGATCCCGCCGCCCTGGATGAACAGCTACTGGCGCGCGGGCGAGTCCCGGCGCTATGTGGCCCTGGTTCCCGGCGACCCCTCCCGGATGTATGTCTTCATCGAAGGTCGCTGGCTGCTGCGCCAGGTGCGCGACCCCCGGGCCCGCCTGGATCTGGAAGGCGCGTTCCGCCTGCCCATGGCTGCGCCGCCCGTGCCTCCGCCCCACCTGGGCCTGAACCTGCACGTGGTGCTTTTCAACTAATGCACCCCAGGAAAAGATCGAGGATGGACCTCGGGTAGCCAGGAGGGCATCCTTATCCGTTGGCCGGGACTCCCGAGGAGCCTGGACCGGAGGATGCATGCTGCGCCACTTCCTGCTCGGAAAGATCCATCGCGCTACGGTGACCCGGGCCGATCTCGACTATGTGGGCTCCATCACCCTGGATCCGTTGCTGATCGAAGCAGCGGGATTCATGGAGAACGAGAAGATCGACATCTACGACGTGACCAACGGGTCGCGCCTGTCGACCTATGTCATCCCCGGGGTGCCGGGCTCGGGCGAGGTCGGCATCAACGGCGCCGCCGCCCACCTGGTCCAGAAGGGCGATCTGGTCATCATCGCCGCCTACGGCTGGATGAGCCCCGAGGAGGCCGAGACCGTAGCCCCCAAGGTGGTCTTCGTGGACGAGCGCAACCGCATCACCGAGCAGAGCACCCAGGAGCGGACGCCGCTCTGCGTGAACGCCTTCGCGGGCTGAGGCCGTTCGTCAGAGCATCCGCTGGCGAAGAAACGCAGCGACCTCCTGCCGGTTGGTCTCACCCTGGGCGGTCCTCATCATCAGCTGGATGAGCGCAGCCTGAAAGCCCGGGTCATCGGGCAGGGCCACGCCGTTCACCGAGAGCATCACAATCCCGGCCACGGTGCCGATCCGCTTGTTGCCGTCCCGGAACCCATGGTTCGAACACAGGTGCCACATCAGGGCCGCAGCACAGTCCACCACGTCCCCGTTTTCGTAGCGGAGCACCTGATGAGGGGCAGCACAAGCGGCCTCGATCGCAGGAAGGTCATGGATGCCCTCAGCACCGCCCCAGCGGGCGATTTGGCGGCGGTGCAGCGCCAGGATGTCCTCGACCCCCAGGATGACCAGAGAGCTCATTTGCTGAGAGCCTCGAAGACGGGCCCGTACTTGGCTTCGGTGAGAAGCGCATGCGCGGCCAGCTCATCCGGAGTGATCTGGCGCAGGGTCTGGGGCGTGATGGTCAGGGACTTCCCATCCGTCTGAATTTCCAGGGGGGTATCAGGCGTGATGTGGAGGAGTTCCATCAGACTCCGCTCCAGGACCAGGGCATAGGAGTTCCCGTGACGGCTCAAAGTCTTACGCATGGATAACCTCCGTATAACAATGTTATACCATCGACCTCGACTGTCAAGCTGGAAGGCCCCCCTGAAAAACCTCGGGAGGACCTTTTGGCCGCGCAGCATCCCACCCCTGATCGAATTGAACTCATTTCCGGAAACTTTGCCGGGTGGCACGGCATCCAAGGGGTATGGTAGAAATAAGTCACCCTTCGGCCCGGTACGGCCCTGGGGCCCGCGTTTGGGGCAAGGCGTCCCTCCGCAAAGTTCTGAAAGGTTGGTTTTATGGAAGTCCGCAAGTCCCTGGTGGTCAACTCGACCCCCCTGGAGACGCGCATCGCCCTGCTTGAGAACGGTCAGCTCTGCGAGCTGTTCCTCGAACGGACGATGAACAAAAGCCAGGTGGGAGATATCTACAAAGGCCGGGTCGCCAAGCTGCTGCCGGGCATGCAGAGCGCCTTCGTCAACATCGGCGGGGTCAAGGACGGGTTCCTCTACCTGGACGATCCTGTGGCCCAGCGCATGGGCGCCGACCTGGCCACCGAGGAAGACGGCGAGGAGACTGCGACTGAGGAGCTGCCGCCGCCCCCACCGCCCCTGCCCCCCCTCAAGGAGGGCGAGGAGACCCTGGTCCAAGTGGTGAAGGATCCCATCGGCTCCAAGGGACCCCGCCTCTCCCGGCACCTGAGCTTCCCGGGCCGGTTCCTGGTCCTCATGCCGGGCATCGAGCACATCGGCATCTCCCGCAAGATCACGGACCCTGCCGAGCGGGACCGGCTGCGCGACCTGATCCGCAGCCATGCCCAGCCCGGCGAGGGCTTCATCGTCCGCACCGCCGCCATCGGCGAGAAGGACGAGGACCTGGTCGGCGACGTGGCCTTCCTACGCCAGATGTGGCAGGAGATCCAGGCCAAGGCCGCGACCGTCCCCGCTCCGGGCCTGGTCTGGCAGGACCTGCGCCTGCTTCAGAAGGTGCTGCGCGACCTCTTCCGTGAAGAGGTCTCCACCTTCTGGGTGGATGACGCCGACGCCCACCGGGACGTCCTGTCCTTCGTGGAGAAGCTGCATCCCGAGTGGGCCAACCGGGTGAAGCACTTCACCTCGGACCTGCCCATCTTTGAGGCCTTCGGCATCGAGGCCGAGATCGACTCGGCCCGCCAGCCCAAGGTGTTTCTCCGGCACGGTGGCTCCATCGTGCTCAACCAGACCGAGGCCCTGGTCAGCGTCGACGTGAACACGGGCAAGTTCGTGGGCAAGAAGGATCTCGAGGAGACCGTCTACCTCACCAACCTGGAGGCCATCCCCGAGATCGTGCGCCAGCTGCGCCTGCGCAACCTCGGCGGCATCGTCGTCATCGACTTCATCGACATGGTGGACGCCGCCCACCGCGACGAGGTGCTGACCCGGTTCCAGGAAGAGCTCAAGCGCGACCGCAACCACGCCCGGGCCGGTGGTATCTCCGAGTTCGGTCTGGTGGAGCTCACCCGCAAGCGCACTGGCCCCTCCCTGGAGCGGCAGCTGACCCAGCCCTGCCCCACCTGCAACGGCGCCGGCCGCACCCAGAACTCCGAGACCGCCCTGCTCAAGGCCTACCGCGAGCTGGTGCGCCTGGGCGAGCGCCTCCGGGGCGCCGAGGTGCGCCTGACCCTGCATCCGGAGCTGTCCAGCTCCCTCAACCAGGAAGCCCGAGAAGGCCTCATCCAGCTGACCCGCCTCCTGGGCGCCCGCGTCCAGTGGATCGAGCGCGCCGACAACCCCCGCCACAGCGTCGTCCTCGACATCCAGATGGCCGGACAGAACAGCGCCAGCGCCTGACTCTCCTGGGCAAGGCTAGCGCGGGTCCCCACTGAGCCAAAGCGCCCGACCCACTAGGCAGACCTCCTGCCCTATGAACTACCCCCACCAAACCGAGACGGCTTGGAAGGGGTTTCGCGTTTCTACGCCGCCCCCCTGCCCGGAGGCAGGAGGTCGGCTCCACGCAGCCCGGATTCCCAGGGCTTGCCCGTTAGGGCGACATTCAACATGACGAGGGCCGCGGCGTGGTCCCGTCCGGCCTGGAGGCCGCACTCGGGACAGAGATGAACCCGCTCTTTGAGCGACTTCTTCATCTGCCTTCCGCAGCCTGGACAGGTCTGACTGGGCTTCCACTTCCTCGGTTCGATCCTCACGTCCATGCACCTGGCCTCTTCCGCCTTGTATGCACACTTCGCAAGGAACCCGCCCGGGGCCGAGTCCAGGATGGCCCGGTTCAGTCCCGCCTTCTGCTTCACGTTCTTGCCAGGCTTCTCGACGGACCCCTTCGCAGAGGCCGTCATCCCCTGGATGCCCAAGGTCTCCGTCACCAGCAGGGCCGCCCGTTTGATCAACGTCGCGGACTCCTGGTGGTGGAAGTTCTCCCGCTGGTTCTGGACATCCTGGTGGCGCTTGCGGAGCACCTCCTGGGCCTTCAGCCAGCCCTTGGAGGGTTTGCGGCTCCGATGGCGCTTGTCCGGCCCAAACTTGCGGGACAGGTCCCGCTGGGCCTTCTTCAGCCGGTCCTCGGCCGCCTTCAGGAACCTCGGGCTCGCCACCTTCTCCCCCGTGGAGAGGGTGATGAAGTTCTCCAGGCCCCAGTCAAAGGCGAGGGCCTCTGTCCCGCACTCCCGCACCGGCTGACAGGCCACGGTGACGCTGGCGAACCACTCGTCCCCCTTCCGGGTGATGGTGAGGGTGGAGTCCTTGCCCCAGGTTCGGGCCTTGCCCCGGATCCGGAGCTTGCCCAGGTGCTTGATGTCCAGGAAGCCATGCTTCCCTGGCGTGGCCTGGAGCAGCTTCCAGTTGTCGTGGTCCGGGTAGGTCCAGCCCTTGAACCGGGCCCTGGCCTTGAACCGCGGATAGCCGACCTTACGGCGGCTGCCGTCCTTTTTGGCCTTCACCCGGTCGAAGTAGTGCTGGAACGCCAGGTCCGCCCGCCGGAGCGTGGCCTGGAGGGCGTGGGCGCCCATGACCAGCAGTTCAGGCCGGAGGGCCTTGATCTCGGGGAGTTGGTTCGCCTGGGCGACATAGTTCACGCCAATACCGCACCGCTTCCAGGCATCCCGGCGCTCCTGGATGGCCGCGTTATAGAGCTCGCAGTGCAGCCCGAGCCACTCGACCAGGATGGCCTCCTGGCCCGGTATCGGGTAGATGCGGAAGGTGATGCGGCGCGTCGGGAGCTTAGGCTCCACCGACTCCTGCTTCCGCTTTTTGAGCACCCTGCGCGCCATGATCTAGGATACCACCTTATTCGCTAATTATTCGTTATTCGATTGCGCAATAAAGCACGGGTCCAGCCTTCGGCCCTCCCACCAATCCGTGGGTTGGAAGGAGTCCGTGAACCCGCTAAAGATGATCGAAGTCCTGAGCTCGGCTCAGGATGGCAACCTGATTCGTTGTCAGGTCAGATAGAGATCTTGAAAGGTGCAAAAAAGGGTGCAAACTTTAGGGCCAAGAGGTGTACCCATGATCCCACGCCTGGTTCCCATCACAGACTTGAAACGCAATGGTGGAAAGGTTTTGGATGCCCTGCGCCAGGATCGCTCCCCAGTCATCATCACCGAGCATGGACGGGCTGCGGCCGTCCTTCTGGATGTCGCGAGCTATGAGGCCATAACGCGGCGATTCGAGATCCTGCAGGGAATTGCAGAAGGCGAGCGGGACATTGCGGAAGGGCGAACCCTTAGCTGGGAAGAGGCAAAGGCTGGGCTGGGCAAATGGCGGCGTTGAAGCTTCGCCTCACCCAAACCGCATCGCGGCGACTGGATGAGCTTCTGGGCTTCATCGCCCAGGACAATCCCGAAGCGGCCGACAAGCTTTCAGGGGCCATCACGGCCGCCCTGGAGCGGGTGGCGGTCTTCCCTGCTTCGGGAAGGCGCATTCCCGAGGCTCCAGAGCGTCCCGAGCGGGAGGTGGTGGTGCCTCCCTGTGTCCGGATCTTCTACCGGGTGGATGGCAAGACCCTCTGGGTTCTATTCGCAATGCGGGCGGAACAGGAGTTCCATGTCGAAGGATTGGAGCTCTGACGAACCCGGCCCTGACACTATCCCCAGAGAAGCCCTAACCCAGACACGTCGGGCAGCGCTGCCCTTCCTGCAGGCTCCGGATCAGCTCAGGCAGGTGGTCCAGGCTGCGGAGCTCGTAGATGGGCGCGTCGGGATCGTGGGGCGGCCTTGGGGCCTTCTCGCGGTTCACCCAGACACCCGTCCAGCCCGCTTCTACGGGACCCAGCACATCATCGGTCCAGCTGTCCCCCACCATCACCAGATTGCCGGGGAAGACCCCCAGCCGCCGCTGGACCTCCTCGTAGGCGGCAGGTTCGGGCTTGAGGGCTCCGATCTCGGCACTCAGCAGGCGGGTGCGGATGCGCTCCGGGATGCCCAGCCGGTCCAGCAGCTCCAGGCCAAAGGTCTGGGTGTTGGACAACATGGCCAACCG
>CAIRAS010000306.1 GCA_903876615.1 uncultured Holophagaceae bacterium | reverse complement strand
CACCCGGCCATCGTTCGAAGGCGGGCCGTTCCAGTCATTGATGAGGTCGTCGAGGGTCATCAGGAGATCAGCCTACGGTGACTTCGAGCCTGCGGTCCAGCAGAGTAGCCAGGAGGGCGCCCTTTTCAAGGAAGGCCTCCATCTCCGGCTGGACATGGCCGCTGGCGTTCAGGCTGACCCGGAAGACCTGGTCGTCCAGCTCCGTCGAGAGATGGTGGACGGCCTGGTGGCGCCGGCGGTCGAGGGCATCCGCGACGCGGAGGATGGCCGCGAGCTTGCGCACCACCTGCCGGTGCCAGGGCGCCAGGGCCCGGAAGGCCTCGTGCTTGGCGTGGTGCGGCGCCTTGCCGCGGTGGAAGCGCACCACCTGGGCCAGCAGGTCCACCTCCTCGGGCCAGAAGCCGGGCAGATCGGCGTTCCGGATCAGGTATTCGCCGTGCTTGTGGTGGCTCTTGTCGGAGATGGAGAAGCCGATGTCGTGGAGCCGGGCGGCGAAGGCCAGCCACTGGCGCTCGGGGTCGCCCAGCTCGAAGTGGGGCTGCAGGGCCAGGAACAGCTCGTCGGCCAGGCGCACCACCTGGCGGCTATGTCCGGGGTCGGGATCCAGGCGGGAGGCCAGCTGCTCGATGGAGGCGCGCCGCCGCTCGGCCAGGGGCGGAATGGCCGCGCCGCCGTGCTTGAGGGCCTCCCAGATCATGCCTTCGCGGAGTCCCACCGGCAGGTGGCGCAAGGGCGGCGTCCCCAGCCACTCCAGAAGGGACAGGGCCCAGATGGCCCCCACGTGCAGCACCTCCGCCCGCTTGGGATCCACCCCCAGGCGCTCGGTGCGCTGCAGAGCATCCGCCCGCCAGAGCTTCAGGGCGAAAGCCCGCAGCTGCTCGGCGCTGCAGGCCTGGCCGCCGGGCGCCGCGCCCCGGACGAGATCCTCCAGGGTGCCCGAGGTGCCCAGGATCAGGGTGGGCTCTGGGAGCTCCGAGGGCAGGTCCCGGCGGGCCTTCTTGAGAATCCGCCGAGTCGTGCGGCGCAGGCGCCGCAGGTCCTGGGCCGAGGGCGGGTTCGCCGTCTGGGCTGCGTCGGCCAGACGCTGAAGGCCCCAGGGCAGGGAGATGCTGGCGGCCACCCGGCCACCCTGCACCCAGGTCAGCTCGGTGCTGCCCCCGCCGATGTCCACCAGGGTGATGGGCTCTACGGGGAACGGAATGGCGTGGGAGACGGCCTGATGGATCAGACGGGCCTCCTCCTCGCCGGAGATCACCTGGATGGGGATGCCCAGCTGCTCCGCGGCCAGCACGAAGGCCTGGGCGTTCTTCGCGTCGCGCAGGGCCGCCGTGCCGCAGGCCATGACCGTCTCGCAGCCGAAGTCCTGGATGACCTTGGCCATCTGGCCCAGGGCCTCCAGGCCTGCCTGGAAGGCCTCGGGGCCGATTTCGCCGGAGCGGGCCTGCCCCCGGGCGAGACGCACCATGGCCTTCTCCCGCGCCAGCACCCGCTGGCCGCCCATGGGATCCGCCTCCACCACCACCATGTGGATGGAGTTCGACCCGACATCGATGGCGGCAATACGCATGGGACGATTGTGGCTGGTTGGTGGGGGAAGTGTACCCACTGTCGTTCCAACGACTGAAAAGGGGCCTGGCGGCCGCTTTTCAGTCGGAAGCAAAAGGCCGAAAGGCTTCTTTCTGTGGACGGGGGAAATCAGGGAAGGAGCCTGACTTCTGGTAGTCGTTGCGCGGCTCCTGGCGGCCCGGCCATGCTCGATTCCAGATTCCGAGGTGATCCCATGGCCATGACGGTGGACGGCATTTTCTCACTCATGCCCGAGCTCTTCCTGCCTGAGAAGGCCCAGGGACTCACGGTCTCGGTCTACT
>CAIRAS010000305.1 GCA_903876615.1 uncultured Holophagaceae bacterium | reverse complement strand
GGGAGCGGGGCGGGGCCCTATCTGACGTCCAGTTCCCGGCTGCGGCCCAGCTTCTCGAAGAGGGCCGACTGCTCGGCAGGCGCCGCCGGGGCGGGGCCCTGCTTCACCTCCACCAGCACGGCGCGCTTCTCCTCGCCCGGGGCGAACTTGCTGTCGCCCAGCACGGGCTCGAAGGTCGGCAGCAGCGCCAGCTCGCCCGGGACGCCCTCGGGCGCCTTGCCCGCGGTGAGGTCCGCAGACCGGGCCAGCAGGCTGGCGCCAGGCACGGCACCCAGGCGGCGCAGGTCCAGCCAGCCGAAGGCGGGGTCGCGCAGCAGGACGAGGTCCTCCCGGTCCAGCCAGGCCAGCAGCTCATTCAGGGCCTTGGTCTGCACCGGATCGGGCAGCCGCCGGCTCTTCTTCTCGCCGTTGACCTCCACCTCCTGAGGGGTGTTCTCGACCCAGGCCTGGGCGCGCTTCACCCAGAGGGCCGTGATGGCCTTCTGCTCCGCAAAACCCTCGGGAGAGCCGAGGGCCTTGGCGGCCTTGGCCTTCTTGCCCTTGGCGGGGGCCTCGGGCTCGGCCCACGTCGGCGCCACGGCATCGACCTTGGCGTCGAACAGGAGACCCTTGAGCTTGAGCAGACGCGGCTCGAGGCCCAGGTGGCCGACCTTGGCCGCGGCGCGGGCGGCGACCAGAAGGTCCTTCCAGGTGCCCCCGAGCAGCAGCTTGGCGCCGGTGGCGTCATAGAGTCCGTGGTTGGCCCGAAGCTGGGAGAGATAGGCCTCGACCGCCGGCAGGGCGGTGGCGGCCTTCTCGGGCAACACAGGCTTGGCCGCCAGCAGCTCCCCAAGGGTGGTTCGCACCTCCACCACCCTGGGGTGGCTTCGGTAGGTGGCCAGCTCGTGCGCCGAGAGGGCGGCCCGGTGGAGGGTATAGACCAGCTTCCGCTGGCTGGGTCGCAGCTGCTCGAAGGCTTTGGCTTCGACGGGCTTGGCGGCTTCGGGCGCGGGCGCCGCCGGGGGCTCCGGCTTGGGGGCCTGGGCAACAGGGGCGGACGGTGGCTCAGGGGACGGCGCCTGGGCCAGCAGGCCTGTGGCGAGGATCCAGGGCATGACCCAGCTTCGCTGCATCGGAGACTCCTCGGAAAAGGGACGGTGAAGGCTCCCAGTATGCGCCGAGGCGGCGCCTCATGCTTCCGCCGGACGCTCTAGGAGGAGCTCAAGACTTTGCTTGAGTTGCTTTAGATCGAAGGGCTTACCCAGGTAGGGCAGCTGGTTCGTTCCCAGGAATTCCCGGGTCTTGGCATCGAAGGAATCCCCCGTGGTGTAGAGGATCCGCCGAACCATGTCGGGCCGCTCGACCTTCAGCCAGTCAAACAGCTCGACGCCCGACAAACCGGGCATGCGGATGTCGGAGACGATCAGGTCGAAGGTCCCCTGCTGAAGTTGCTGGATGGCTTCGTCGCCCTGGGTGCTGGAGGCGACCTCGAGGCCCCAGGCGCCCAGAGCGTCCACAAGGCACTCCAGCAGGAAGGGCTCGTCGTCCACCACGAGGACCCGCTTGTCCCGGAGCCCTCCGCTGGGCGGGGCCGCCGGAGGGGCGGCAACCCGGTGCGGGAGCTCGAGCAGGAAGGCGTTGCCCTGACCCTCCTGGCTCTGCACACTCAGGCGGCCGCCGTGCTGGCGACAGATGGTCTCGGCGACGGGCAGGCCCAGGGCCTCGGTCGTGGTGATCGCGGCAGCATCGAACAACTCTGTCTGCTGGGCTTCAGAAATCTGCGGGCCACTGTCCTGCACCACCACGTGGAGGCTGTCCCCGGAGAACCGGGTGCTCACACGCAGCTGCTTGACCGGGCCGTGGGTCAGGGACCGGAGGCTGTTCAACAGGAGGTTGGTGAGGGCCTGGCGCAGGAGCCCTGGGTCCAGGTCGGACACCGGCAGGCTCGGGTCCAGGCTCAGCTCCACCGTGACTCCTCCCTGCTCCGCCTTGGGCTGGATCAGCGCAGCGGCCTCCGCCACGAGCTCATTGAGCTGGACCGGCGCCCGCGTTGGCGCGGGCGGGCTGAGGAGGGTCTGCAGGGGAAGCAGCAGGGCCTGAATGGAATCCACGGCCTGCGCCAGACGCTCGGCCTGCTTGGCCTGCTCGGGATCCTTGCTGGCTTCTACAAGCCGTTGGGCTTCCAGGAAGACCGGGGTCAGGCGGTTGGCGGCTTCATGAAAGAGGGAGGGCACCAACCGGCCCAGGGCCACGTGCTTCTGGGAATGCACCAGCTGGTCCTGAAGGTCCTGCTGCTCGCTGGTGTCCCGAACCAGGGCGGAATAGGCCAGCACCCGGTCGTCGCTGCCCCGGACGGGGGCATAGGTGATGCTGGCAGGGAAGGCGACGCCCCCCTTGCGGAGACGGGTCGTGACCACCCCTCGGATGATCTGGCCCCGGGCCACCTGCTGGGCCACCTGCTCCAGCTCCCCGAGCAGGTGATCCGGCGTCAGCTGGGCCATGCTCCGGCCCACGATCTCGGGCCGGGAATACCCGAAGATGCGTTCCGCGGCCACGTTCCAGGTGAGGATCTTGCCGTCCGGCGAGTAGGAGATGACCGCTTCCCCGATGTTCTGCACCAGGCCTTCAAGGTAGCGGCGGGTCTTGAGGTTGTCCTGGTTGGCCCGGTCCAGCTGGGAGTAGAGGGCGCTCAGCTCCTCGTTCTTCTTCTCCAGGGCCTCTTTCAGCTGCTTCAGCTCCGAGTAGAGGCGGGCCGTCTCCATGTTGGACTTGAGCGCATCTTCCAGCAGCTCGTGCGCATCCGCGACCTTGCCTGGCAGGAGGTCGGCCACGCTGACGTTGCTGTGTCTCAGGACCGTCGTTTCGATGGAGGTCACCGCGGGGCCCGGCTCGGGCGGCGGCAGCTCCCGCATGCCCGTCCGGACATTGGTGTCGATGAGGTTCAACATCTCATCGAAGTCCTTGATCTTCTTGTCGAGGTGGTACTTCTTGAACGTGTGGCCGACGGTCTCCCGGGTGATGGAGAGGAAGGTGTCCAGCACGCCGACGCCGCGGTTGGCGATGGCTTCGAAGTAGGGCACGCTGCGGAAGTTCAGACGCCGGTTCATGACCCCCACGGCCATGGCGCCCGAAAGGTCCCGCTTGTTGTACTGGATGACAAAGGGGATCTGCTTGATGTTCAGCCGATTGGCATTGAGGTTGTGGTACAGGTTCGAGAGCGAGTCCACGTTGTCCTGCATCTTGGACTCATCGGAATCCGCCACGAACACGACCCCATCCGCACCCCCAAGGACCACCCGCCGGCTCGCGTCGTACTGCACCTGACCGGGCACCGTGTAGATCTGGAGGTGAATGGCGTTGCCGTAGATGTAGCCGAGGTTGATGGGCAGCAGGTCGAAGAAGAGGGTGCGGTCTTCCTGGGTGTTGACGGAAAACATCTCCCCCCGCTGCGCGTCGGAGCACATGGCGTGCAGCGACTGCAGGTTGGTGGTTTTCCCACTGAGACCCGGCCCGTAATAGACCAGCTTGAGGAGGATCTCATTGCCTCGGGTATTGAACTGAACCATGTGTTTTGCCAGGAAAAAGGATGGGCACAAGCCTACCATGATGGATTCTGGAGGAGACCCGCCCCTACCCTCTCAACGGCAACCCCCGTGTTAGCATTATCTTTTGAATTTTTGTCGAGATTTCACCGCGCGATGACAACCCCGAAACGCGACAGGATCACCCCTCCAGCAGGCTCCCTGGGCCACCGCGAGACCGGTTACGCGGTTTGGTTCGCCTCACTTCTCCCATAGGCACACGATGACGGTACCGACCCATGTCGCGATCATCATGGACGGCAATGGCCGCTGGGCGGCGCAGCGGGGCTGGGCGCGCATCAAGGGGCACAAGGCTGGGGTCCAGGCGGTGGAGCGCATCCTGGAGGCGGCTTCCGACGAGGGCATCCAGCACCTGAGCCTGTACGCCTTCTCCACGGAGAACTGGAAGCGCCCCCCCGCGGAGGTGGCCGCGCTCATGGCCCTCCTGCGGATGTACCTCCGCATGTTCGTCCACCAGCTCGCCCGGAAGGGCATCCGCTTCCAGCACCTGGGGGATCTCCGGGGCATGCCCGGGGGCATCCAGGCGGACATGTTGACCCTCGAGGAGGCGACCGCCGGCAACACCGGCATGACCTTCCACCTGGCCGTGAACTACGGCTCCCGCCTGGAGCTGGCCCAGGCCGCCCGGCGCTGCGTGGAAGACGGCCTCCGCCCCGACCAGGTGGATGAAACGACCCTTGGGGACCGCCTCTGGACGGCTGGGGTGCCCGATGTCGACCTGCTCATCCGCACCAGCGGGGAGCACCGCATCTCCAACTTCCTGCTCTGGCAGTCCGCCTATGCTGAGCTCTACATGACAGACATTCTGTGGCCGGATTTCGGTCCCGCGGCGCTGAAGGAAGCCCTCGAGGACTATGCTCAGCGTGAACGGCGCTTCGGGGGAATCTGATGGAACGGACCACGCCCAAGATGGACACCGGCAACCTGGCCACGCGAGTGGCCTCGGCCCTGGTCTTCGGCCTCTTCTTCTTCAGCCTCCTCTGGTTCGGCGACCGCCCCTGGGCCCCCTGGGCTTATCTTGTGGCCATGGCCGGGGCAACCCTCATGGGCGTGCACGAGATGACCCTCATGGCCCGGGTCCGGGGCTTCAACCCCTCCCTGACCACCGGCGTCCTGGTGGCCTGGGCCCTGCTCCTCCACTTCTTCCTGGCCACGGGCAACCAGGACCCGCTGCCCCTCTGGCTCGTCCTCGCGGGCGGCATCCTGGTGATCCACCTCGGCGCGCTCTTCTTCGACCGGAAGCTCGAGGAGGCCCTGCCCAGCCAGGCCATCACCTGGCTCGGCGCCCTCTACATGGGCCTCGGCCTGGGCTTCCAGCTGAAGCTGTTCATGCTCCAGGGCTCCCTGCCCAAGACTGGCAGCCGCCTCATCCTCGCCCTGATCATCATCACGTGGTTCGGCGACACCGCCGCCTACTTCGTGGGCAGCTACTTCGGACGCCGCAAGCTGGCCCCCCGGGTGAGTCCCAAGAAGAGCTGGGAGGGGGCCTTTGGCAACCTTGGTGGCAACCTGCTCGGCGCCTTCCTCATGAAGGCCACGGTCTGCTCCGAGTGGTCGCTGGTGGATGTCCTCGCGCTGGGTCTGCTGCTGGGCACCGTGGGCCAGCTGGGCGACCTGGTGGAGAGCACCTGGAAGCGCAGCGCCGGTGTGAAGGACTCGAACGTGGGTGGTGTCGGCATCCCCGGCCATGGCGGCATGCTGGACCGGGTGGACAGCCTGGTGTTCGCCGCCCCCGTCCTCTACGCCTACGTGCACTTCGTCCACGGCTTCAACTGAGTGCGCCACCTCGCGGTTCTCGGGAGCACAGGCTCCATCGGCACCTCCACCCTGGAGGTGGTGCGGGCGCATCCGGAGCGGCTATGCGTGGAGGCCCTGGCGGCGGGGCGAAACCGGGATCTGCTGAGGGAACAGTGCGAGGCCTTCCGGCCCCGCTGTGTTTCCGTGGGCTCGCAGGAGGATGCCGCGTGGCTCCGCACCAACCTCTCCTACCGGCCTGAACTGCACTGGGGGAACCAGGGCCTCCTGGCCTGTGTCCTGGATGCTGCGGTGGATGCTGTGGTGGCCGCCATCGTGGGCAGCGTGGGCCTGGCCAGCACCGAGGCCGCCCTGCGGGCCGGGCGGCGGGTCTGTGTCGCCAACAAGGAGTCCCTGGTGGTGGGCGGAGCGCTCATGCACGAGGCTGCGCTTGCTGGTGGTGGCGAACTGCTGCCTGTGGACAGCGAGCATGCCGCCCTGCACCAGCTGCTGGACGGCCGCGACCGGGCCACCCTGCGCGAGGTGCGCATCACCGCCAGTGGCGGCCCCTTCCGGGACTGGCCCCTGGACCGCATCCAGGCCGCCACGGTGGAACAGGCCCTCAACCATCCCACCTGGAAGATGGGGCCCAAGATCACCATCGACAGCGCCACCCTCATGAACAAGGGCCTGGAGGTGATCGAGGCCGCCGTGCTCTTCGGGCTCGGGCCGGATCAGCTCTCGGTCACCGTGCACCCCCAAAGCCAGGTCCACGCCATGGTGGGCTTCCACGACGGCAGCTACCAGCTCCAGGTCTGCGCCAACGACATGAAGCTGCCCATCCAATACTGCCTCTTCCATCCCGACCGGCAGCCGGGTCCCGTGCCCGCCTATTCCTGGGACCAGGCCCGCACCTGGACCTTCGAGCCCCCCGACCTGGAGCGGTTCCCCTGCCTGGGCCTGGCCTTCGCGGCCCTCCGGGCCGGGGGAACGGCCCCAGCCCTCCTGAACGCCGCCAACGAGGTGGCCGTCGAGGCCTTTCTGCAGGGACG